>CAKQWL010000140.1 GCA_934278965.1 uncultured Clostridia bacterium
ATATGATCACGGGCGTTTATGCTCCGACCAACGGTGCAATTTATCTGAATGATGAACTGATTGTGGAGAATCATCCGCACGGAAAGATGAAGACTGCATACAACGGTCAAAACGAAGGAAAATATCAAAAAGTTCTTGCGCCGACGCCGGATCGGATTACGAAGCTGGGCGTTGCGAGAACCTTCCAGAATATCCGCCTTTTTAAGGAACTTTCGGTATTTGAGAATGTGCTGATTGCAAAGCACATGAATGTGAAGGCCAATTTCTTATCTGCGACTCTGATGCTCAATCATAAAGAAGAGAAGCAGATGCGCGAAGAAACGATGGAGCTTCTCCGAATTCTGGATTTGGAAAAACATAAAGACGATATCGCAACATCCCTTCCGTATGGGAAACAGCGGCATCTTGAGATCGCCAGAGCTCTTGCGACGGAGCCGAAGCTGCTCCTGCTGGATGAGCCGGCCGCGGGTATGAATCCGCAGGAATCCGATGATCTGATGCATTTTGTCGGACGGATCCGAGATGATTTTGCTCTTTCGATTTTAATGATCGAACATCATATGCAGGTGGTCATGGGGATCTGTGAGCGGATTTATGTATTGGATTACGGAACGCTGATTGCGGAAGGAAATCCGGAAGAGGTGCAGAACAATCCGAAAGTAATCGAAGCATACCTGGGGGTGGATTAAATGCTGAAAATCGAAAATTTGCATGTATATTATGGTGGAATCCACGCCCTCCGGGGTATCAATATGGAGGTGGCAGACGGGCAGATCATTTCGCTGATCGGAGCGAACGGTGCGGGGAAGAGCACGACGCTGAAAGCGATTATGAGTCTGGTCCAGAAGCCGGAAGGTCATATTGAGTTTAACGGGACCGATATTTCAAAGATGCAGACCCGAGATGTCGTAAAACAGGGAATTGTGCTCTGCCCGGAGGGGCGGCGTGTGTTCCCGGACCTGACCGTTGCGGAAAATCTGGTGATGGGCGCGTATCTGCGGAAAGACAGAGCCGGGATCGCGAAAGACCGGGAGTGGGTATACGAGCTTTTCCCGCGGATGAAGGAAAGAGAATGGCAGCTTGCCGGAACCCTTTCCGGAGGTGAACAGCAGATGCTTGCGGTCGGAAGAGCACTGATGGCGCGGCCGAAGCTTTTGATGCTGGATGAGCCGTCGCTCGGATTGGCACCGCTGATCATCAAGGACATCTTCTCGATCATCCAGGAGATCAATCATGCCGGCGTCAATGTCCTTCTGATCGAACAGAACGCGAAAGCTGCGCTTGAGATTTCACACTTTGCTTATGTAATGGAAACAGGCGTGATTACCATGTCCGGCACAGGGAAGGAACTGCTGGCCGATGACAGAGTAAGAGCGGCTTACCTTGGAGAGTAGAGAGTTCATGAAAAAAAGGGGAAGAATGGCCGCAGCGGTTGCTGCACTTGCAGTATCGATGCTGCTGCTTTGCGGATGTGAAACATACGATATGTTTTACGGGACATTCATCGACCGGAGCGCAGAAACCTATGAAACGGTAAAGATCGGTGTGTTTGAGCCGCTTTCGGGGAGCGATAAGAAGTCCGGTGCAAAAGAGGTGCTCGGAATTGAGCTTGCAAATGAGCTTTATCCGACCTGTATGGGGAAGGAGGTTGAGCTCGTTTATGCGGATCATAAGTCGGATATTTATGTTGCAGAGGAAGTGATCCAGGAGCTGATCGAGGAGAAGCCCGCGGCGATTTTGGGAAGTTACGGCAGTGTGTATTCACTGATTGCGGGAAAATATGTCCGGGAAGCGGAGATTCCCGCTGTTGCAATCACCAACACGAATCCGCTTGTAACCAAGAACAATCCGTATTATTTTCGGGTGTGCTATGTAGACTCCTATCAGGGTGTCGCGCTGGCAAAATACGCGGCAGAAGAGCTTGCACAGCAAAAGGTCGCGATTTTGAAACCGAAAAATGATGATGTGGCGGCGGCGCTTTCCAGTGCTTTTGAGGACAAGTTTGTGCAGCTTACCGGAAACAGTGAAGCTGTCGCGGCGATTCTGGAGTATGATTCGGGAGCAGAGTCTTTCGCGGAGCAGCTTGGGGAGATTCGGAAATCCGGTGTCAAGGTCGTGTTTTTACCGGCTTCGGAGACGGATGGCCTGAAAATTATCCGGGAAGCGAGAGAAGAGGGACTTCCGCTGACTTTTCTCGGTACGGAAGCGTGGGATACCCAGTCCTTTGCGGAAGCGATCGGGGATGCCTCCGGTATGGCAGTGTTTTCTTCGATGTATGATCCCAATATCCAGTCCAACGACACGACCGAAATGTTCTTGGCCGCGTATCGGGAAAAATACGGTGAGGATGCGCAGCCGGCTCCGGAAACGGCACTTGGGTTTGATGCTTATCTGGTGACGATCGCGGCACTCGATCGAATCGGGACCGCTAAGGACGGAGATTTGCTCCGGCAGAGCCTGCAACTGACACTGCAGTATCCGGGCGCTTCGGGCAGCATTACCCTCGGCGGGGACGGGGATCCGATGCGATCGGTCGCAGTCAAGGGAATCATCAACGGAAAACCGCAAAAAATCTATACCATGGAGCCGAATATCGGATAAAAAATCGGTAAAAATAAAGAAAAATAAGAGAAAGAAAAACGAGAAAAAGGAGAAACAGAAATGGAACAGAAGATTAAGGAAGCTTTGGATCAGATCAGACCTTTTCTGCAGAGAGACGGCGGGGACATTGAGTTTGTAGAATACACCGATGACCATGTTGTCAATGTAAGACTGCAGGGCCACTGTGCGGGATGCCCGGGTGCCAGAATGACGATCAAGGGTGTTGTAGAGAGAATCCTCAAAGAGACCTGCCCGGAAGTTGCCAGTGTAGAAGCGGTGGACTAAACAATGAATCGAAAAAAGCAGATCTGTATTTTGGGATGCTTTGTGTTGATAGTGGGAGCTGTAGCAGTGATCCCACTATTTTCGCATAAGGGGGAGGCGGAGCCGCCGGCACCTCCGGCATATACGGAAGAAAAAACAGTCACCATTGATATTGCCTGTGTTGGGGATGTAATGGCGCATACCACACAGGTCAAGGCGGCGGAGCAGGGAGACGGCACTTATAGCTTTGAGAACAATTTTGAGCAGGTAAAACCTTATATCACCAATGCGGATGTGGCGCTCTGCAATGTGGAAACGACATTCGGCGGGCCGCCGTACCGCGGTTATCCGGCCTTCAGTTCGCCGGATGTATTGGCAGAGGATCTTGCGGATGCCGGTTTTGATGTGGCGATGACGGCGAACAATCATATGTATGATCGGGGCGCGTCCGGTGTGACGCGGACGCTGGAGGTCCTGAAAGCAAATGGATTTGTGACGACCGGGAGCACCAAATCCGCCGGTGAGCCGCGTTATGCGATGGTCAATGTAAAAGGAGTCAATATTGCCGTTATCGCTTATACATACCGAACACCTTCGCCGGACGGCGGTGTTTACCTGAACGGAGTCGGGGTTTCCGCCGAGGCGGCGGCCAGGATCAATTCTTTCGGGTACGAAAATCTCGACCGGGATCTGGAGAGAGTGGCCGAAACGGTGCAGGCGGCGCGGGATGACGGCGCGGAGCTGGTCGTACTGTATTACCACTGGGGAGAAGAATACCAGCTGTCGGCAAACAAATGGCAGAAATATATTGCCGAGCAAACGGTGAATCAAATGGACGCGGATGTCATTTTTGGGTCACATCCGCATAATTTGCAGGAAACGGCTTATATCGGAGATACGCCGGTGTTCTATAGTCTGGGGAATTTTATCTCAAATCAGAGGACGGAAACGCTCGGTGCGGATAAACGGTATACAGAGACCGGTGCGATCGCACAGGTCCGGATCGAATATAATAAGACGGAAGGTACTGTCGTCGGAACGGAGATGTCTGCGATTCCGACCTGGGTGGATCGGTATTCCAGCGGGGGCAAAACGGTTTACACGATTATTCCGCTGGACGAAGGGTTGGACCAGAACGCCGTTTTAGCGGCGTCGGGACATCTGTCGAGAGCGAAAGGAGCGCTTGAAGATGCAAACGGAATACTTAAACTTCATTGATGCGTATCGGGAAGAGATGGCGGAAACGCTGTCCGAGCTGATTCAGATCCGAAGCGTGGAAGGAGAGCCGGAAGAGACCGCGGAGAAGGGTGTCATGCCTTTTGGCTCCGGTGTGCAGGCGGCACTGGATTATATGCTGCACAAGGCGCAGGAGGACGGATTTGATACGGAGAATGTCGATAATTACGGCGGCCATATTGAATTTGGCGGTTATATATTGTCCGCGGACGGTGAGATCACCGGAACGAGCGACGAAGTGATGGGCATTCTCGGTCACTTGGATGTTGTGCCGGAGGGAAGCGGCTGGGA
>CAKQWL010000141.1 GCA_934278965.1 uncultured Clostridia bacterium
TCCTGCCGATCTACTATACTCCGGCATCGATGATCCTCGCTCAGGCACACTCCATGGATTACGCTCCGACATTCTTCGGTGTTGACGGAATGGACGGTATCCTGACTCTGAAAGGATTTGATACTTCTCTCGCAGAGGGCCTGATGCTCATGACTCCGTTCAACCCGTGGTCGACCAATGAGAAGGTAGCTGCTTTTGTAAAATCCTTCAACGACGCTTACGGCGAAGATCCGAACCAGTTCGCGGCAGACGCTTACGACTGCGTATATGCAATCTATGATGCGTGCGAGAAGGCTGGTATCACGGCAGATTCCTCCACAGAAGAGATTTGTGACGCACTGGTCGGCGTATTTACAGGCGACTTCACATTTGACGGTCTTACCGGTTCCGGCATGTCCTGGAGCACAAACGGTGAGGTTTCCAAGGATCCGGTTGTCTGCGTCATCAAAGACGGTATCTACGTAGATATGTAATCGAATTCTTATCCTTATATTTTATGATGCTGCGGGCTTGGCCGCCAAAAGCGGTCAAGCCTGCTTCCTGACTTTACGAAGTACAATTTGAGGTACGGTTTATGACTTTTTTAACTTATCTGACCAGCGGCCTGAGTCTCGGAAGCGTATACGCAATTATCGCACTCGGGTACACAATGGTATACGGTATCGCGAAAATGCTGAATTTCGCACACGGAGATGTTATCATGGTCGGCGCTTACGTCGCCTTCTATTCCACCTCCTCCTTCGGACTTCCGGCATGGCTTTCCGTGATCATTTCCATGGCTGTATGCACCATGCTCGGCATTATCATCGAGCGTCTTGCTTACAAACCGCTGCGCGGTGTTTCTTCCCTCGCAGTTCTGATTACGGCGATCGGTGTTTCTTATTTTCTCCAGAATGCCGCGCTCCTGCTTTTCGGAAGCACCCCGAAAGTTTTTAAGTCGGTCTTTGACCGAGTTGAAAATCTCCGGTTTTTTGACGGTCAGCTCGTCATTGCTCCGGAAACCATCTTTACCATTCTTGCCTGCATCGTCATTATGCTTGCACTTTCCTTTTTTACGACCAAAACAAAAATGGGAAAGTCCATGCGGGCAGTTTCTGAGGATAACGGCGCAGCGCAGCTGATGGGAATCAATGTAAACTCAACGATTTCCATGACTTTCGCAATCGGTTCGGCACTGGCCGCCATTGCCGGCATCCTGCTCTGCTCTTCCTATCCGACACTGATGCCGACAACCGGCGCTATGCCTGGTATCAAAGCCTTCACAGCAGCGGTATTCGGCGGTATCGGTTCGATTCCGGGCGCTATGGTCGGAGGACTGCTCCTCGGAATCATCGAAATCTTCGCCAGAGCCTATGTCTCTACGGAGCTTTCCGACGCAATCGTATTCGGCGTGCTCATTCTCGTTCTTCTCGTGAAGCCTGCGGGTCTTCTGGGCAAGAAAGTGAATGAAAAGGTATAGGAGGCGGAGAAAGATGAAAAACAGAATTAAAAATATGACAGTCTACGGAAAGCGGGCTGCGGCTGCATACAGCATTGTCATCCTAGCTTACATCCTGATGGCTGCCCTGCATTCGGCCGGATTCGTCACAAACTCTCTGTACGGGCAGCTTGTTCCGATCTGTGTTTATATTTCTCTCGCGGTTTCCCTCAATTTGGTTGTCGGGATCTCCGGAGAACTGAGCCTTGGCCACGCGGGATTTATGAGTGTCGGTGCTTTTACCGGCGTAATCACCTCTGCCTGCCTTCAGGAAAGCATTGTTGCCCCAATGCCGCGCCTTTTTATCGCGCTTTTAGTCGGCGGATTGATTGCTGGAATTGCCGGCGTCCTGATCGGAATTCCGGTACTTCGTCTCCGCGGAGATTACCTTGCAATTGTAACATTGGCATTCGGCGAAATTATCCGTAATATCCTGAACTGCCTTTACATCGGATTGGACGAAAAAGGACTTCGCTTCGCTACATCGGCTGAAAGTCTTGCGCTGGATCCGTTGAACGGGCAAATGCTCCTGAACGGACCGATGGGTGCGACCGGAATTCAAAAGCTGTCCACCTTCACCGCCGGATTTGTGCTCGTTCTCTTCACACTGTTTATCGTACAGAATCTGGTCAACAGCAAACAGGGACGCGCAATCATGGCGGCTCGTGACAACCGGATCGCCGCAGAAAGCGTCGGCCTCAATGTTACAAACTTCAAGATGATTGCCTTCGTAACGAGCGCGGCTCTCGCCGGAATGGCCGGTGCGCTTTTCGCACTCAATTACACCACGGTAGCTCCGGTAAAGTTTAACTTCAACACATCGATCCTGATCCTCGTTTTCGTCGTACTCGGCGGCATGGGAAACATCATCGGAAGCATTATCTCCGCTACCATCCTGACGATTTTGCCGGAAGCGCTTCGTCAGTTCTCCGACTATCGGATGCTCCTCTACGCCGTTGTGCTGATCCTCGTTATGCTGGCAACACATAACATCGCGTTCCGCACAGCGCTTGACAAATATACCGGTGCTGTCACCAAGGCACTTCGGAATTTAAGACCGAAAAAAAAGACTGCGGCAGCTGCCGGGGAAGGAGATGCGGGAAATGAATAGACGCGGCAAACGAAAAAATAACGAAGAAATCAATCGAAACCTCAAAGACTTCAAGGGTCATTCCCTAATCCCCGAACGCGATATTGAGGATCCCCCGATTCTTGAAATCACGGATCTCGGAATCGATTTCGGCGGTCTTACCGCGGTAAATGATTTCAATATGGCACTTGGCCGTACCGAAATTGCCGGATTGATCGGGCCGAACGGTGCCGGTAAAACGACTATTTTCAACCTTTTAACAAAGGTCTATCAGCCTACACGCGGAACATTCCTGCTGGACGGCAAGGATACCAAAGGAATGAATACGATCCAGATCAATCGGGCCGGAATTGCCCGGACCTTCCAGAACATTCGTCTGTTTGACAAACTGACTGTTGCAGAGAATGTTAAGGTTGGCCTTCATAACAGCATCAACTATAGTCTGCTTTCCGGAATGTTCCGTACACCGGCGTACCGCGACGGAGAAAAAGAAGCACGCGAGCACGCACTCGATCTTCTTTCCATCTTTGATATGGCTGATCTTGCGGACGCACCTGCCGGATCGCTTCCGTACGGAGCTCAGCGAAGACTCGAGATCATCCGTGCACTGGCAACCAATCCGAAGGTTCTTCTTTTGGATGAGCCTGCTGCCGGAATGAACCCGTCCGAAACGGCGGATCTGATGGAAACGATTCGGGATATCCGGGATCGCTTCCAGATTGCTGTCCTTCTGATCGAGCATGATATGAACCTTGTTATGGGCATCTGCGAGGGCATCGCTGTTTTGAACTATGGCCAGATTATTGCCAAAGGTACTCCGGAGGAAATTCAGTCCAACCCTCTCGTAATCGAAGCATATTTGGGGAAACAAAAGGAGGCATAAACCGTGAGCAATAAAATATTGACAGTCGATAATATCAATGTGTACTATGGTGCAATCCATGCGGTAAAAGGTGTTTCCTTTGATGTTGAAGAGGGCGAAATCGTCACCCTGATCGGTGCCAACGGTGCCGGTAAGAGTACAACGCTGCAGACGATTTCCGGACTTCTTCGGAGCAAGACCGGAAATGTGACCTTCCTCGGGGAAAATATCACCAAACTCGCACCGCATAAGATTTTACAGCGGGGTCTGGCACAGGTCCCGGAGGGGCGCCGGATCTTCCTTCAAATGACAGTACAGGAAAACCTCGAGATGGGTGCTTTCACCCAGCCGGCAAGCACAATTCCCGGAAATCTGGAAATGATTTTCGAGCAGTTCCCGCGTCTTTTGGAACGAAGAAAGCAGATTGCGGGCACCTTGTCCGGCGGTGAACAGCAGATGCTCGCAATGGGGCGAGCTCTTATGAGCAATCCTAAGCTCTTAATGCTGGATGAACCTTCCATGGGTCTCGCGCCGATCTTGGTAGAACAAATCTTTGACATCATCAAAAAGCTGAACGAGGCCGGGACCACCATCCTCCTTGTTGAGCAGAACGCGCAGATGGCTCTCTCCATCGCCCACAAGGCTTATGTCCTTGAGACCGGTAAGATTACACTCTCCGGTACCGGCGAAGAGCTTTCAAAAAGTGAACAAGTTAAAAAAGCGTACCTGGGCAATTAAGCCCGGTACGCTTTTCTGTTTATTTTCTTTTTACTTCTTCCTTGAACGGTTTGAATCCGCTTTTTCCGGAAGCTCCTTGACGCCGCTGCGCTCGATCACTCCACCGAAAGAACCGGATAATCCTGCGCCTCTACCGCCTTTTTCAAAACATCATCCGGCACATCCGCCCGGAGCGTAACCTTTGCCGTTCCCGTTTCATGGCTTACATCCGCAGATTCGACCCCTTCAACGGACTCCAGCGCCTTCTTGACGCGTGCTTCACAGTGGCCGCACATCATTCCTTCAATTTTCATCGTTTTTGTCATATTCTTTTCCTCCTGACCCGATTTTCTATTTTCCGGATTTGCTCCGTAAGAACCTTTCTTTTTCCGATCGCGTCTCGCATCATACAGCTTGAAGAAGTTGAGGCGAAGCGCATTGGATACAACACAGAAGCTAGAAAGACTCATCGCCGCCGCACCGAACATCGGGTTCAGCGTAAGCCCCCATTTTACAAATACACCCGCTGCCAGCGGAATACCAATCACCTTGTAGAAAAATGCCCAGAATAAATTCTCGTGAATGTTTCGAAGAGTCGCTTTCGAAAGTCGTATCGCTGCCGGCACATCCAAAAGGCTGTTTCGCATCAGAACAATATCCGCCGCGTCGACCGCTACATCGGCCCCCGCTCCGATCGCAATTCCGATGTCGGCGCGGGTCAGGGCCGGTGCGTCGTTGATGCCATCTCCGACCATCACGACCTTCCCCTCTTCTTTTAGCTTTCGGATTACACTTTCCTTCCCGTCCGGCAGCACGCCGGCAATCACTTCATCGACTCCGGCCTGTCTTCCGATCGTCCGGGCGGTACGCTCATTATCTCCTGTCAGCATCACCGTACGAATCCCCATGTTCCGCAACTGACGGATCGCCTCCGGACTGTCCTCCTTTATCGTATCAGCCGCCGCGATGATTCCGAGCAGCGTTCCGCCTTTTTGGAACAGAAGCGGCGTTTTCCCCTCCTCTGCAAAGGCTTCCGCACGACTCCGCATTTCTTCCGGAATAGTCTCTATGCTGTCGATAAATTTCATGCTGCCGCCCAGCAGCACCTCTCCCTGAAGCATCGCCCGAAGTCCATGCCCCGGAAGTGCCTCAAAATCCTGTACATCTTCTGTCGAGATACCGCATTCTTCCGCGTAAGACAGCACCGCCTTCGCCAGCGGGTGTTCACTCTTTTGCTCCAGCGATGCCGCTGTTTTCAAGAGCTCCTCCGTTGATGATCCGTCTGCCGCAGCGACATCCGTCACCTTCGCAGCACCTGCCGTGATCGTGCCGGTCTTATCCATGACCGCAATCTGAATGCGTCCCGCCTCTTCCAGCGACACAGCGGTTTTGAACAAAATCCCGTTTTTGGCGCCGAGACCGTTCCCAACCATAATGGCCACCGGTGTAGCCAGTCCAAGCGCGCAGGGACAGCTGATCACCAATACCGAAATTCCTCTTGCCAGCGCAAATCCGGCGCTCTGCCCCATCAGCAGCCAAAGAAATGTTGTTATGACCGCAATGGTTATCACTGTCGGCACAAAGATCCCGGAAACCTTATCCGCGACCTTCGCGATCGGCGCCTTCGTCGCCGCGGCATCCCGAACCATTTGAATAATCTGAGCCAGTGTCGTATCTTCCCCGATACGCGAGGCCTCACAGCGCAGGAAGCCGGACTGGTTGATTGTCGCCGCAAAGACCGCCTCTCCGGCCTCCTTGTCCACCGGCACGCTTTCGCCGGTGAGTGCCGACTCATCCACCGCGCCGTGACCGGAAAGAAGAGTTCCGTCCACCGGGATACTCTCTCCCGGCCGCACGACAAAAATGTCTCCCTTGCGGACCTGCTCTACCGGAATGCGGATTTCGGCTCCATCCCGCTCTACCACGGCGGTCTTCGGCGACAAGCGCATCAGGCTTTTGAGTGCGTCGGTCGTTTTTCCTTTCGAGTGCGCCTCCAGCATTTTCCCGACTGTGATCAAAGTCAGAATCATCGCTGCAGATTCAAAATAAAAATCATCCATTTCCCGCATCATCGCAGCGTGGTCCCCTCGCATCTGCGCGTTCGACATCTGAAAAAGGCAAACGACACTGAAGCCGAACGCTGCCGCCGATCCGAGCGCCACCAGTGTATCCATATTCGGCGCTCTGTGCAGCAGACTCTGAAATCCGCTGATAAAAAAGCGTTGGTTGATTATCATCACTGCCGCCGCAAGCAAAAGCTGCAAAAGTCCGACGGCCAGCGGATTTCCCTCCATCCATGTCGGAATCGGCCATCCCCACATCATATGTCCCATGGAGAAATACATCAGCACCAGCAGGAACCCCAGGGATGCCAACAGGCGCTTTCGCAGACGCGGCGTTTCTCGATCAATCAAAGCGTCCTCATCATCAGAAGAACCCGAAATGCCGCTTTCCTCACTCTTTTTTCCCGCCGGTGACGCGCCGTATCCGGCCTTTTCAACCGCTTCTATAATGCTTTTCTCATCTGCTGTTCCTTCCACTCCCATGGAATTGGTCAGCAGACTGACCGAACACGAAGTTACCCCCGGCACTTTTGAAACCGCTCTTTCAACGCGCGCGCTGCACGCGGCGCAGCTCATTCCTGTTACCCGAAACTGTTTCATTCCGATTTGCCCCCTCAACGCATTAATTTTTGCAGTGTCGCTACAAGCTCATCAATCACTTCATCTTTTCCATCGCGGATATCCCGCGCAACGCAGGAATGAATGTGACTTGCGAGAAGTTCTCTGTTAAACGCATTCATCGCCGCATTGACAGCCGCCGACTGAATCAGGATATCATTACAGTAAGCGTCCTGCTCAAGCATCCGCTGAATGCCGCAGACCTGCCCCTCAATCCTCTTTAGACGATTCAAAAGCTTCTTCTTTTGTTCGGCGGACCGTACTGTCTTTTTGCCGCAGCAGCAGCCTTTTTCTTCGGTCATCTTCTCTCTCCTTGTCCTCTATTATTCTGCCCTTGGAAAAGCAGATCATTCGTTAAAAATTGCAATACCCTCATCGGGTATTTTCTCTATACCCCCATGCCGTATTTTTTAAACCTGAATCCGGCAAAATATCTGCTCCCGTAGCAAAATAGGTGTCATGTCCCGAAAACTCGGAGAACCCGCTGGATCGTTTTTTGAGATCCGCAAAAACAACAAAAGACCCCGCCTGCTTTTTTGCAGGCGGGGCTTGCTCTTCTTTTTCTGTCTTCACGCTTTCTCTGCGGAAATCCTACAGGAGCTCCTTCCGTGAAAGGTTGATTCGATTCTGGCTGTCAATCTCTGTTACTTTAACCTTGACCTTGTCGCCGATATTCATCACATCTTCGACCTTTTCCACTCTTTCTTTCGCCATCTTGGAAATGTGCAGAAGTCCTTCTTTTCCCGGCAGGATCTCGATGAAAGCGCCGAAATTCATGATACGGGTTACCGTTCCCTCATAAACCTCTCCGACCTCAACATCCTTTGTCAGAAGCTCAATCTGCTTCATGGCAGCATTCGCGCTGTCCATATCCGGTGCCGCGATATAAACCAGCCCGGTATCATCGATATCGATCTTCACGCCGGTTTCCGCAATAATCTTATTGATCGTCTTTCCGCCCGGTCCGATCACGGTACGGATCTTCTCGGTATCGATCATCATCGAAATAATGCGCGGTGCGTACGGTGAAAGCTCCTTTCTCGGCTCCGGAATTTCCTCCAGCATCTGTCCGAGAATATACATTCTGCCCTCATGCGCCTGCGCGAGTGCATTTTTCAAAATTTCTCTGGAAAGGCCGTGCACCTTGATATCCATCTGAATCGCCGTAATACCTTCTGTCGTTCCGGCTACCTTGAAATCCATATCGCCGAGGAAGTCCTCCATGCCCTGGATATCCGAAAGGATCGCAATCTTGGAGGATCCATCCGGCTCTACGCGCTCGATCAATCCCATCGCAATTCCTGATACCGGCCTTTTGATCGGTACACCTGCGTCCATCAGGGAAAGGCACGAACCGCAGGTTGATCCCATGGAAGTTGAACCGTTTGAAGAAAGTACATCGGATACCACCCGGATCGCGTACGGGAATTCCTCCACACTCGGAAGCACCGGAATCAGTGCCCGCTCCGCGAGAGCTCCGTGTCCGATTTCTCTTCTTCCCGGACTTCTCATCGGCCTTGCTTCTCCGACGGAATACGGCGGGAAGTTGTAATGATGCATGTATCGTTTTTCTGTCTCTTCGGTAATTCCGTCAATCGTCTGTGCTTCTCCCATCGCTCCGAGCGTGGTTACAGAAAGCACCTGAGTCTGTCCTCGCTTAAACAAACCGGTACCGTGCGTCCTCGGAAGGAATCCGGTCTCACACCAAATCGGACGAATCTCTGTCGTCTTTCGATTGTCCGGACGAATGCCGTCATCCAAAATCATGCTGCGGACACACTCTTTGGTAATATTATAAAGAGAATTCGCGATATCCTTGCCGTTCTCCGGATAAATCTCCGCAAAATGCTCTTTGGTCTCCACCTCTACGGCATCCATATTGTCAAGACGCTCCATTTTATCGAATGTCTTGATTGCCGCACGCATCTTGTCCACCGCATAAGCTCTTACCGCCGCGTCAATCTCCTCCGGAATCTTATAAAATTCGATTTCCTGCTTCGGTTTTCCGACCTCTGCAATCACTTCTTCGATAAATTCGATCAGCTTCTTGATTTCCTCATGTGCGAACATGATGGCATCCAGCATCGTATCCTCCGGCACTTCATTGGCGCCGGCTTCTACCATCATGATGGCCTCTTTCGTTCCCGAAACGACAAGGTGCATGTCGGAGGCCTTCCGCTGCTCCAATGTCGGATTTACGATAAACTGACCATCGACCATACCGATCAGCACAGATGCTGTCGGGCCGTCCCAAGGAATGTCCGAAATGGAAAGTGCCACCGACGATCCGATCATCGCCGCGATCTCCGGCGAGCAGTCCGGATCTACGCACATTACAGTCGCAACAACCTGTACATCATTGTAAAATCCTTTCGGGAAAAGCGGCCGGATCGGTCTGTCAATCAGTCTGGAATTGAGGATCGCTCTCTCGCTCGGTCTTCCCTCTCTTTTGATAAAACCTCCCGGAATCTTGCCGGCAGCATACATCCGCTCTTCATAATCGACACTGAGCGGGAAAAAGTCGATATCCGGTCTCGGCTCTTTGGACGCGCATGCGGTCACATTTACCACGGTATCGCCATATCGCACGGTCACCTGACCGTTCGCCATCTCGCAGACCTTTCCGATCTCCAGTTGGAGAAGCCGCCCGCCGACAGCAGTCCTGAATGTTCTGTAATCTTCAAATCTCATAATAAACAACTACCTCCTGTTTATCTTTTCTTTCTCGCATTTTCCTTCTGCCTTATGCACCCCTTTGAAGCGTGCCAAGACTATAAATAAAAGCGAGGTCTTCGGCCTCGCTTCAATTTCGTTTCGTAATTATTTTTCGATGAATTACTTTCTTAATCCCAGACGAGCAATCAGGTTTCTGTATCTATCAATATCCTTGTTCTTCAGGTAATTAAGAAGATTTCTTCTCTGACCTACCATCTTCAGAAGGCCTCTTCTGGAGTGGTGGTCCTTCTTGTGAACCTTAAGATGCTCATTCAGATCATTGATTCTGTAAGTCAGGATCGCAACCTGTACTTCCGGAGAACCGGTGTCTCCCTCTTTCGTCTGATATTCCTTGATAATTTCAAGCTTCTTTGTCTGATCAATCATTTTCTTTTCTCCTTTTCTTCATTCACCTGTGCCGGGCTTTCGCCGGAGTGTTCGAAAAGCGCAGCAGAGGTAATTTGGCCGCATACAGCAACAATTTATATTAGCATGTTTTACACTGCTCTGTAAAGCATTTTTCGTAAAAAAGCCAAAAAACGCCCTACAAAAATCCTCTCTGCCGGTGGTATTCTCTGGCCTGCGCGCAATTTGCCGCGATTTCCGCGGAAAGTGCCTCGACGGAGTCAAATTTTCTTTCATCCCGCAGTTTTCTCAAAAACTCGACGCGGATCCTTCTTCCGTACAATTCCCTGTCAAAATTAAAAATATGCGTTTCCACATTTTTGCGATATTCACCGATCGTCGGCTTTCTCCCCACATTGGTTATGCTCGGGTAACAAGTGCCGTTATAAAAGCACTGCGTAATATATACGCCGTTCGGCGGCGATACCATGCCCTCGTCAATATTCAGATTGGAGGTCGGAAAACCGATCGTGCGTCCAAGACAATTTCCGACAACGACCTCTCCCTCAATGGCATAATTTCTCCCCATATAAAGTGCACATTGATCGACCTTGCCCGTTTCAATCAGCGTCCGGATCAGAGTACTGCTTACAATCTGCCCGTCTATTTTATACGGCTCCAGAACATGGAGTCCGAACCCTTTTTTCAGGCCCTCCTCCATCAGCACCTGCGGCGTACCGGCAGCCCGGTAGCCGAATCGGTAATTGAATCCGCAGCAGCCTTCCCGCATCTGAAAACGATCGAGCAAAAGCCGAT
>CAKQWL010000142.1 GCA_934278965.1 uncultured Clostridia bacterium
ACCGCATCAGACCGGCAATCGTCAAAATCGCCAGCAGAAAAACAGGCAGTGCAATGGCCGCCTCCAGCGTTAGAAATCCTTTCTTGCCGCAAAAATTTTTTTCGTTAGTATGTATGTACATAAAGCATTCTCTTCTCCTGATCCTCCGCCGTAAAAGAAAACCCGCAGAAGTGCTCTTTCAGCAGAAAATCTGTATAATATCCATCCCGCAAGTCCATTTGAATCAGGTCCATCATACGAAGCAGCTTTGTTTCCCGATCCTGCAGAGAAAGAAAAATCAAAAGATAATCCCGATATTTCAATCCGTCGGCCTCTCCGCCGCTTATCAAGAGTTCCGCTTCTTTCTCAGAATCTTCTATGGCCCACTTGGTGATGATGATCAGAACCGCCGCGGCCGCGCCTGCACCCGGTGCGATCAGCTCGGCTTCCGCCAATGCCTTCTGATATCGAACCGGATCCGCATAGATTTTGGCAATATTGATCGGTGTTCGAAGCCGAATAAGATAATCCCGTATTTTATCCAGATTGCCCGCATCCGAAAAAAGCCCCGCAATTAAATATTCAATCTCGTAATCCAGATAAGTTTCCCTGTCACTTTTCGGATGATTTTTACACGGAAAGACCGAAAGCGCGTAGGAATTTACAAGAAAGGTTTTTCCCGTCTTGGCAATCAGTCCCGACAATCCATCCGCGGTCAAATCCGGAATTTCCGGATCAAATGTCTTCGTTGTAAATCCATACGAAGGAAGTGCGGAAATAATGGCCTCATTTTTCAGTTCCGCCCTTCCGTACCGGCGATTTTCATTTTCGGAAAGCGTTCCTTTTGAATCCGCAGGTAAACATTTTTCTCCTGTAAAATTCTTACCGGGGTTTAAGAATTGATATTTGGCTGCGGCCGTAATCTGCGCTTCAAACTGATCGATATCACTGATTTCGAATCCTTTCACATCGGCACTCCACTTCCGTCCCGTCAGCGAAAACATCGTGCTGTTCTTTTCCTCCGAACGCATCAGATAATTTGAAATCGTATCCCTGACATAGCTGCTGCTGCCCCGAAAGGCGTAGATTCCAAAATCCCGCTGCAATCGTATATCGTACTCCGCTAAAACGGACCGGCAGGCCAGTTCGTCAACAACCCGCTGATAGCAGGTTTGTGCCGTTGTCCGTGCATGAAGGACAAAGACGATTGCCGTACCGAGCATGCTTGCCAAAATAAAGGACAAAAATATTATCGTACTTCCGGATTTCCGATTTCTCCCGCTGCGCCTCTCCATCTCCCTAATTTTTCCTCATCAATCATATAAATTTTTTCTTTGTAAGTACGCCGAAAATATCGATTTAGAATTCCTCTCGCACTTGCCGTATCCGAAGTCTCCGCCCGAAGACTCACTCCGCAGAGCCCTTTTTCACATTCTATCATTATTTCCGACCGTTTCATCTTTTGCTGCATCCGTTTCTGCACATTCCTATGTCCGTTTTTATCCAGAAGCTCAAACTGCCTGGTTCCGATTTCATCGCCTCCGCGATCGAGCAGTTCATGATGGAGCGCAGTTGTGCTTTCGGTCTGCGAATACAGACAGAAAAAAAGATAAATGACTGTCAAAAGAGAGAGCAGAATAATCGGAAAGACAACCGCAGCTTCCACGAGCGTACTTCCTCGTCGATCGGTCATTGCTCCTTTTTTCTTTGAGCGGTGCTTTTCTCCGAACTTCATTAACCGGTAAATCCGCCTTTTCCGAGTGTATCAAATACGGCATTGACAAAGTCTGTAATCTGCATGCGGAAAATCAGTCCTACCGCAACCGCAATTCCGATCAGAATCGCAACCTGTACCAATTCCATTCCCTTTTTACTCTTTACCGTAATCCATTTCTCTTTCTTTTTCATCTCAATTTCCCCTTTCCTGTTTCCCAATGTTCTTATTGTGTCAATTTATCTATGAAAACGACAATAATGCCGGTGCCGCGGTAATCATGACCAGAGCGATCAGCATCAGTGCCATCGGAAAAGATAGCTTACTTTCGGCAAGGCGGCCCCGCTCTTCCACTTGCTTTTTGCTCATATGCCACATAAAATTCGCCTCCTGCTCCAACTTTTCAACCAGAGCAGCTCCTTTATCCATATTGTCGGTAATAATATTCGCGAGCCGCAAAAGCTCCCGCACCTTGCTTCGTCCCGCAAAATTACGGAACTCCGCGGCGAAATCACTGTTTGCCGTCTCCATTCTTCTTCCGATCTCCCTCAGCTGTCCGTAAAAATAAGAGTCTCTTTCTTCTTCCTGTGCGATCTTGAGTACCGCCTGTGTCACGACCATCCCCGCATTGAGGAGCAGGACGAGACGATTTGTAAAATCCGGAAGTTCGGATAGAATGTTCTTCTGCTCTGCCTGCTTTTTTCGTTTCTCTTTTCGTTTCCTGAAATACTGTTTCATCTGTACCATTCTCCCATATTCCAATATTCATGATGCGATCTGCCGATAAGAATCCGAAAATCACCAGTATGAGTGCGATGGTCATAAGGATTCTTCCTTCCATTCCGGTATAAAGCGGAAGTAAGTAATCCGGTGCTGTAATGCGCAGAAAGAGAAGAATAATGGGTGGGATGATGCCGATGACTTTTCCTTCAAAACGCTTTTGCGCAGTATAACTCCGAATATCCTGCTGGATCGTCAGCTTGTCCAGCAGCACCTGGCTGGTTACGCCGATCACACGCACCAAATCACCGCCGCTCTTCCGGCAAATCGAGTAAATTTCCGCAAATGTTCCGATATCCCGCACCTTGCTGCGCGCCGCAAGGTCATAAAGAAGCCTTTCCTCGCTTTCCCCGGCCGCGGAAATCCGCTGGCGCATCTGAGCCAGTTCCGTCATCATCGGCGTATCCGCTTCATACAGAAGTCTTAGATTCTCACCAGCCTCTATCAAAGCCTCTCCCATATGCCGCCCCGCACCGATTGATGCGGAAAGAGAATATAAAAGATCCCGAAACTGCACCGCTAAGAATTCTCTCCTTGCA
>CAKQWL010000143.1 GCA_934278965.1 uncultured Clostridia bacterium
TACTGATGGAAACAGTGTAAAATATCAGAAAGGCAATAAAGTTACTTTCCGCCTGCCGGCGGGGGAACTTCCGGCGACGGTCACCGAGATTGCGGAAAAAAACGGTTGTTGGCAGGTTATTTTTGAAAGCGATCGCTATTATGAGGATTTCGCAACCATTCGGGTTGCCGAGGTGGATATTGTTACATCCGATTACAGCGGTATTATCGTACCGAACCGGAGCATTGCCTCTGTTGACGGACAAGTCGGAGTCTATGTGAAACAGACGACGGGGGAATACCGTTTTACACCGGTGAAAATCAAAGCAAGCGACGGGGAAGAGTCCGCTGTGGCTTCTTCTTACTATTATGACGAAGAAGGAAAGCGGGTCGACAGCGTGGAAATCTATGATGAAATTTTGAAAAATCCTGAATAGGAGGCGGTTTTACATTGTCTATCAAAGAAAACATCGAGAAAATCAAAGCGCTTCGGGATGCGGCTGCGGAGGCAGCGGGGCGAAGCGGCGAGGAGATCCTGCTCTGCGCCGTGACAAAGACGAGGAGTCCGGAAGAGATCAACCTTGCTATTGAGGCGGGAATCACGGATATCGGGGAAAATAAAGTTCAGGAAATTTTGGATAAATACGATGCTGTCCATCCGGTGCGATGGCATTTGATCGGACACCTTCAGACGAACAAAGTAAAATATATTATTGATAAGGTCTGCATGATTCACTCTGTGGATTCCGAAAAACTGGCGGAAGAGATTGAAAGAAGAGCAGCGCAGCACGGAACGGCGATGGATATTTTAATACAGGTGAATTCCGCGATGGAAGAAAGTAAATTCGGGATATCAACAGAGGAAACAGGTGCTCTGATTCGTCAGATTTTAGAAAAATGCCCGCATATCCGGATCCGGGGATTGCTGTGTATTGCGCCGTTCGCGGAAGATCCGTCGGATGTTGCGGTGTATTTCCGCGCAGTAAAGAAATTATACGACGAATACAGCAAGATCGAGCATGAGCGCCTCGATTTTCAATACCTCTCTATGGGAATGTCGCATGACTTTGAGACAGCCATTGCCGAAGGAAGCAATTTGATCCGGATCGGTACGGCGATTTTCGGACCGAGAAATTACAACAAGAATGCATAAGAGCGCAGGAGGAAAAGAATGAGTTTTCTGGATAAATGGAAGAATTTTATTGGAATTGAGGAAGTGGACGAAGAGATTACAGAGGAGGAAATTCAGGCGGCAGCGGCGAAGCTGGAGCGGAAGACCGTAGACAATAAAGCGCCGGTCGCGGCAGTCCGGGAGGAAAGTCGTGAGAGAACTTCTTCGATGCCGGCAGTGCGGCCTCTGATGGAGAAGACGGGTGCGTTTAAGCTGGTGGTTATTGAGCCGAAGGGATTCGATGAGTGCCCGAAGCTGGTAGATAATCTAAAGAGCCGGAAGCCGGTTATTATCAACTTGGAAAAGATGGAATCCGATACCGCCAGAAAGATTTTTGATTTTCTGTCCGGAGCGACTTATGCGCTGAACGGCAATGTGCAGAAAATCGCGAACAATATTTTTGTTTTCGCGCCGGAGAATGTCGATATTGCGGCAAGCGTGGAACATAAAGGGATTGATTTCAGCGGCAGTCAGAAAAGCATATGGAGGTAAAGCATGATCACACCGCTTGATGTGCAGAATAAGGAATTTTCGAGAGTTGTAAGAGGTTACAAGGAGGAAGAAGTGGATGAATTCCTCGACCTGATCACGGTGGATCTCGAAAAGCTGATTACCAACAACGCTGCTTTGAAGGAGCAGGTTGCGGCCCTTCAGAAAGACCTTTCAAAATATAAGGCGTCGGAGACTGCGGTGCTGGATACGCTGGAGGCGGCGAAAGCTTTGATGGGAGATATTTCGGCCAGTGCGGAAAAGCGGGCGGAGATTCTTTTGAAAAATGCGGAATTGGACGCGCAGTTGATCCAGCGAGAGGCAAAGGAGGAGGCGGATCGGCTCGCTGAGGAGAATGTTCAGCTTCGCAGCCGTTTCATTGAGTTCCGCAGTAAGTACAAGACGCTCCTTGAATCGGAGCTTGAGAAGTTTGACACGCTTTCGGAGGAAATCTTCCGGGAGTTTGCGGATCCGGAGGGTACGGACCTTTTCAGGGAAGAGCGTGTACCGGTACGCAAAGATACGGATTCGGACCTCAGCAAAACGCGGGTCAATGTGAAAATAGACGAATGAGAGGACGGAGTGTGTATTATATTATCATAGCGGGAATTGTTCTTTTGGATCAAATCGTGAAGGCGGCGACCGACTGTATGCTGGTGCCCGGAGAATCTGTTCCTGTCATTGAAAATGTGTTTCATTTGACATATGTTCAAAATACCGGGGCCGCCTTTTCGATTCTGCAGAGCCACCGAGGGCTTTTGGTATTGCTCTCGGCGATTCTTGTGGTGCTGCTCCTTGTCTTTTTTATTCGCAGGGGAAAAGGACAGCCTGCGCTTTTGAACGCGGCGATGGCAGCGATTATCAGCGGCGGCATTGGGAATATGATCGACCGGATTGTGCGGGGGTATGTCGTAGATACTTTTGATTTTCGAGTGTGGCCGGTGTTCAATGTGGCAGATATTTCGGTCTGTGTTGGGTGCGCGCTGCTTCTGATCTATGTAATCTTTTTCGATCGGAAAAATCCGGAAAGCGGAGAAAAAAGGGATGACGCAAAATCGGTATGACATTTTAATAGAGGAAGCAATGAACGGGGCCCGTCTTGATGTGGTCCTGTCTTTTTCTGTGCCGGAGGTTTCGAGAAGCTTCATTCAAAAGCTGATCGAAAACGGTGCGGTGCTTCTTGACGGTGCGGTTTGCCTTTCAAAAAAGGAAAAGGTAAAGGCCGGTCAGACGGTGGCAATTACCGTACCGGAGCCGGAGCTTCTAAAGGTGGAGGCGGAAGATATTCCGCTGGACATCCTCTACGAGGACCAGGATGTGCTGGTGGTAAACAAGCCGGCCGGTATGGTTGTGCATCCGGCACCGGGAAACGAAACGGGAACGCTCGTAAATGCGGTGCTGTATCATTGCCGCGGGAGATTATCTTCTATTAACGGAGTAATTCGTCCCGGTATCGTCCACCGAATTGATAAAGATACTTCCGGCCTTTTGATGATCGCCAAAAATGATGCGGCGCACGCGGAACTGGCCAGGCAGCTTGCGGAACACAGTATTACCAGGGTTTATCAGGCTCTGTGCCATGATAATTTTACGGAGGAAGAAGGGCAGATCGATCTTCCGATCGGCCGTGATCCGAAGAACCGGTTGAAGCAGACTGTTTTTCCGTATGAGAACGGAGAAGTTCCGCGCGGGGCGAGACGTGCTGTGACAAACTACAGGGTGCTGCAGCGGTACGGACGATTTACACAGATTGAAGCTCGTCTTTTGACCGGGCGAACGCATCAGATCCGTGTCCATATGGCCTATCTCCGGCATCCGCTGGTAGGGGATCCGGTGTATGGTCCCAAAAAGCCGGCGCTCGGAGTCACAGATGGGCAGCTGCTCTGTGCAAAGGTCCTCGGATTCCGGCATCCGAGAACGGGGCAATATCTGAAATTTGAGGTGCCCCTGCCGGAACGTTTTGAACGGGTGCTTCGGGACCTTCATGAAAGAAAATAGAAAAATAGAGGGAATAGCAATGAAAAAGCGAACATTAAAGCCCGGTACGATGCTGAACCCGCTCCCGGTTGTCCTGGTTTCCTGCGGAAGCGGTGAGACAAGTAATCTGATTACGGTTGCGTGGACGGGCATTGTGAATTCAGATCCGCCGATGACATATGTTTCTGTTAAGAAAACGAGACACTCTCATGATATCATTGAAAAAAACGGAGAGTTCGTAATCAATCTGGTCAACCGCGATCTGGTAAAAGCCTGTGATTTCTGCGGGGTGCGAAGCGGAAGAAATCTCGATAAATGGAAAGAGACCGGACTGACACCGATGCCGGCGTCGGTCGTTTCGACCGATATGATTTCCGAATCCCCGGGTAATTTGGAGTGCCGCGTTCTGGAAAAGCACTCGTATCCGTCGCATGATATGTTTGTCGCTGAGATTGCTGCGGTCCATGCGGCTGAGAGTCTGATCAACAGTGCCGGAAAAGTTTGTTTGGAAGACGCAGAGCTTATCGTATATAATCACGGCGCGTATATGCCGGTACAGAAAAAAATCCTCGGCACATTCGGATTTTCGGTTATGAAACCGAAGACGCAAAAGAGAAAGGCGGCAGAACGACGTATGAAGAGCCGTATGAGCCGCCCGAAAAAAGGCTGATCCGGATCCGCGATTGGATGATCGCTGTCCTGCCTTTATTTTTTCGGCGACCGGGTTTTGCTGTCGCCATGTGCGATCGGTTCGAGACCGCAGATATAACCGAGGCATTCTTCACAGATAAAGGATTCCTTGTAGCGAATACAGTGATCATCTGTGTGACTGCAAATAGCACATTTCTTTTTCATTGTGCTGCTGTTCCTCCTTTCTTTTGATACACACTGGAAGGCTGTCCTGCTAGATACAGGATAATGGAATATCCGGTAAAATGCAAATGAAATGTAATATTTTGTAAAAACAAGGCGGCTGCATGTCAAAAAAACCAGAGTTTGTGACAAACGGATGAAGGAGAGAAACGATATGTATGAAAATTTCAAAATTCCGTCCAGCGTCAGTGTTGCCGGTTACCGTTGGGAGTGCGAAAACCCACACCATGTTGTATGTCTCATTCATGGTATCGGAGAATATCAGGGAAGATATGACCGTATGGCAAATTTTCTGAATGAAAACGGAATTGCTGTGATGGGAATGGATCTTCGGGGACATGGATTGTCCGAAGGTACCAGAGGGCATGCTGCTCCGAGGGCCGGGTTGCTTTTGGATATCGACAGCTTTCTGGCCTGCGCCGAACGAGATTTCCCGGGACTCCCGATTGTGCTTTACGGACACAGCATGGGCGGAAACATCACATTGGATTACCGAATCCGGGGCAAAAATGCCGACCTTCCGAAGGCTTATATTATCTCCGCGCCGTGGATCCGTTTGTATCGCTCGGTTCCGCGGGCACTGCAGAAGGCCGTCCGGCAGATCGCGAAAATCCGGCCGGAATTCCAGGTTACATCGAAAATCGATGAAACGCTTCTCGGCAATCCAAAGTATGTGGGTCGCTATTACAAGGATCCGTTGATCCACGGAAGTATTACGGCCCTCTGCGCTTCGGAATGTTTGGAGGTCGCGGAAAAACTGCAAGACAATACTCTTGAAGGAGCCGCCGCGGGACGGAAAAAGCCGCTTCTTTTGATGCACGGCGATTCCGATCGGATCTGTGCGGTTGAGGGAAGTCGGAAAATCGCACAATATGAGGAAAACTGCACTTATATCGAATGGCCCGGGTATTTCCACGAGATCCATAACGGCGGCGCGGAGGCGACAGGAGAAGAGGTCTTTCGAGCAGTTGTGCAATTCATAAAGGAAATCTGAAAAGACGAAGGAAACCGATTCACGTAGGGGAGAAGAATGGATGAAACAAAAGAGCATTCCGAAAGGATGCTCTTTTGTGCTTTCAGGCGTTTGTTTCCTCGTTAGGG
>CAKQWL010000144.1 GCA_934278965.1 uncultured Clostridia bacterium
AAATGATACTGCTTCATGTAACACAAACCTTAAAAGACCGTGACGAACGCGACCGTTACTACGCGAAGCTTTGTGCTTCCGGTATTCCGGACGCTTCCCGCGGAGAAGACGGAAATCTAGGCTACGATTATTTCTTTCCGGCGGATACCGACAACCGCATCCTTTTAATTGAGAAATGGGAGAGCGATGAAGCACTCACGCGCCATCAGCACACGGACCACTTTCTTGCCATTCCGGCCATCAAATCCGAGTTCTCGATTGACACTAAAGTGGAGCGGTTCGACATCTGACGCCTTCGGCACCTTACAAGAATCTACCGTAAAAATGGGCAGTTCCGAAATCTGAAAGGAACTGCCCATAACAATTTATTCACCTTTTATTCTGTTTCCGCTTCTGCAGTATTTTCCCGCGGTGGCGCCGCGCATGGCAGCATTACCCGGGCCTTAAACAGGTCGCCGTCGATGGAAATCTCAAACCAGCCTCCCATCAAGCGTACCAGATCCTTTGCAATCGCAAGTCCAAGACCGCTGCCCTCTGTGCTGCGTGCCTCATCTCCCCGGGTAAATCTCTCCATCAGCTCCTCTGCACTGATATTCAGCTGCTGTTTGGAGATATTTTTTATCTCGAGCACCGCATCACCGCGAGCTCCAGTCTCTTCGGATCTTGCTGCTTTTTCCGTGAGATCAATATAAACACGGCTTCCGTCCTGCGCGTATTTCAGTACATTGCCCAAAAGATTGTCGACAACCCGTGACAGCAGCTGTCCGTCCGCGCAGACAAAATAATGCTCTTTTTCGGCATTCAGGATAAATTTCAGCCCGGATGCCTCGATTCGGTCATTCATTTCACCCATGCTCTGTTTCATCAGCGACATGAGGTCGACCGTTTCCGTGTAAACCGGCATCGCCCCGCTGGATGCTTTCGCCGCCTCAAACAAATCTTCCGTTAATTTCTGAAGGCGCTGTGATTTCTGATCCAGAACGGAGAGATATCCCGGTGCGCCCGGACTATCGAGCCCTTCCCGCTTCAGCAAATCGATATATGTGATAATCGAGGTCAAAGGCGTTTTTAAGTCGTGTGATACATTCGAAATCAGTTCGGTCTTCATTCGCTGATTTTTCAGCTCGTTCTGCACGGCAATGCTGGAGGCCGCCGAAATTTCATTGATTCCTTCCGCAAGCTGCCCAAGCTCCGTCGCGCGATCCGAAGGGTCTATCGGGATTTTATAATTCAAGTTTCCGTTTCGAACCTCATCCACCCCGTGCCGAATCGCTTCAAAGCGCGAAACCCAGCGCGGCGCGAATACCAAAATAACAATGAAGACCACCGGAGCCAGAAAGACCGTCGCCGAAGCCAGGCAGACCGCAAGTGTCAGCAGCACCACCTTGCGCATCATGCTTCCTCCCGAAATCAGCGAAGATAAAGCCCCGGCCGCGGCTGCAAAGACCTTGCCGCAAAGCGAGTTTCGGAAAAAGCATTTGGCCTTGATCAGGCGGACACAGGCAAGAAGCAGCCAGAGTGCCGCCGCCGCGGCCAGCGCAAACGCCAGAAGCATCACCAGAAAGAAGCTCCACCGCATTCCGGAAAGACTGCTCGGAAAGTGCTGCAGCGCACCACTCTCGGCCTGCCGATCCGTGATCATGTAAATATACTGCAGCACTTCACTTCCGATGAAGCACGCCCCGAATACCGCCAATCCAAACGCACCAAGCTGCACTTCCGTCCAAACCCGATCCGACGCGTAGAGACGCCGCACGCCGTCTTCGTCCTTCGGTCCCGTCAGCACCATCAGTACGATCAGAAGAATAAACGCTGCAAGTGCACTGCCGAAGGCGATCGGAAACCATTTCGCCGCTCCCGCGCAGCTTTGTTCATACGCCGTCTGCATGCGATCCAAATATGCCTGATCATAAGAAATGCAGTACATCGTACCGGCCGCTTCCAGACGCGACGCAGTGTCACTGTCCGGCCAGCTGTATTGATTCGGGATGTTATGCTCATAGGAATTCTCTCCGCAGATCAGATAAACCGGATTCTGCCGGCAGCTTTCAAATGCCGCCTCTACGGTCTTTGATTTCATGTTGGTGATCGTCCCCGCCTTGCCGGAAATGAAATAATGAAAACCTTCACTCTCATCCAGATGTGCCTTGCGCGCTGTGAAATCGTTCAGCGATTCTGCGTCCATGTCCGCCGCACTGCCTGTCAGAAGATTTTCTTCACTCCCGTACTGCAGGGATAACCGGCCCATTTCCTGCAGGTTTGAGCCCACATCGTGCGCGAACTGCGGACTGCTTTCGTATTCCGGCATACCGCCGGCAAGAACGGCATCTTCGAAATAAACGTTCGGGCTCATTTCCGCCACCGCTCCGCAAAAAGCGAAGAGCATTCCGCAGGCCGCGATGATACAAAGCAAGAACAGAATCGCTCTCATCCCGGTACTGTTACTTGATTTTTTCAATTTTGTATCCAATTCCCCACACCACCTTTAGATATTTTGGATTTTTCGGATTGATTTCAATTTTTTCACGAATGCGCCGGATATGTACCGCCACGGTGTTTTCCGGACTGTAAGCCGGCTCTTTCCAGACTTTCTCATAGATCTGCTCCATGCTGAACACTTTTCCCGCGTTTTCCGTCAAGAGTCGCAGAATCCCGAATTCGATCGGCGTCACGACGATCTGTCTACCGTCGAGCGTAACCGTCTTCTGCTCATCGTCCACTTCCAGGCCCCCTGTCCGAAACACACCGCTCTTCACTTCCATGCTTCCGAGATTCACATACCGCCTCAGCTGCGAACGAACCCGCGCCACCAGCTCCAACGGATTAAAAGGCTTGGTGATATAATCATCCGCTCCGATATTCAGACCCGTGATCTTATCATAATCCTCACTTTTGGCACTGAGCATGATAATCGGAATATTCCGTTCCTCCCGAATCCGCATCGTCGTCTGCATCCCGTCAAGCTTCGGCATCATAACATCCATAATGACAAGATGAATCTCGTTTTTTTCCAGGATATCCAGTGCTTCCAGCCCGTCCCCGGCCTGAAAAACCCGATATCCCTCATTTCTCAGATACACTTCGATCGCCCCTGCGATTTCTCTGTCATCATCACACACAAGAATGTTCATATTGCTGCAC
>CAKQWL010000145.1 GCA_934278965.1 uncultured Clostridia bacterium
CAACAACAGTGCGCATCGCTGGACAAAGGATGTTCCGATGGTGATTCCGGAAATTAACAGTGAACATTTCTCCGTGATTGACGCACAGAAAAAAAGACGCGGTACGAAGCGCGGATTTATTGCAGTAAAGCCGAATTGCTCTATTCAAAGCTATGTGCCAATGCTGAACGCGTGGATGGAATACGAGCCGTATGAAGTGGTTGTGACGACATATCAGGCGATTTCCGGAGCCGGAAAAACCTTCCGTGATTGGCCGGAAATGGTAGAAAATATCATTCCTTATATCGGAGGCGAAGAGGAAAAAAGTGAAAAAGAACCGCTTCGGATTTTCGGGCATGTTGAAAACGGGGAAATTGTACCGGCGGATTTCATAAAAATTACCTGTCAGTGCATTCGCGTCCCTGTTTTAAACGGACATACCGCTGCAGCTTTCGTGAAATTCAGAAAGAAACCGACCAAGGAGGAACTGATCGAAAAGCTCCGGTCTTACCGGGGAATGCCTCAGGAGGCCGAACTTCCGAGTGCACCGAAGCAATTTATTACATACCTCGAGGAAGAGAATCGTCCACAGGTTAAATTGGATGTGGATATGGAAAAGGGTATGGGGGTCAGTGCGGGCCGTATTCGTGAAGACGAACTGGGCGTTTACGATTTCAAATTTGTCGGGCTTTCGCACAATACCGTAAGAGGTGCCGCCGGCGGCGCTATTTTATGCGCGGAGGCGCTGACAAAGCTCGGATATATTGCAGAAAAATAAACGAAAAGTGAGAGAAGAAGACTGCAGGAAAACAGGCAGTCTTTTTCTTGTTTTTTTGCGTTAACCGTTTCCAATTTTTTGTGCTTGTGCTATACTATAAAAGACATTTTTGAAGAACACAAGGGGGTTTGGAATGACTTATTTTGAGGCGATTTTGCTTGGACTGGTTCAGGGCCTTTCGGAATTTTTACCGATTTCCAGTTCCGGTCATCTGGCACTTCTTCAAAACTTTTTCGGAATCGAAGGGGAAAGTGTGCTGGCCTTTGCCGTACTTCTCCATCTTGGAACACTGATTTCGGTCTTTATTGTTTACTGGACGGACATTTTCGCTTTGATAAAAGAACTGGGAGCAACTTTTCGGGATATTTTCACGGGAAAAGGACTTCGTGTAAATGCGAATCCAACCAGACGGCTCGGATTTATGATCATTGTCGCTACCATTCCGACCGCAGTGATCGGACTTGCGTTCAACGATCTGTTTGCGGCCATGTATCTTTCATATCTTGCGATTGGAATCGGACTTTTATTTACCGGTACGATTCTTTTTGCTGCGGAGCGGATCGGTCAAGGGAAAAAAGGGGTGCGGGAGATGTCTTTCGGTCACGCGCTTTTGATCGGTCTGATGCAGGGGGTTGCCATCTGTCCGGGTGTTTCCCGTTCCGGTTCTACCTTAGTCGGCGGATTGTTTTCCGGATTAAACCGGGAATTCGGCGTTAAATTCGCATTTTTAATTTCGATTCCGACGATTTTGGGGTCCGTTATCCTGGAGGCTCCGGCTGCTTTTGCGCAAGGCACTGATCCGACATTTGTACTGCCGATTTTATGCGGTGTAGTCGTCAGCGCAGTATCCGGCTTTGTAGCGATCAAAGTAATGATTCGCTTCGTGACAGGCAACAAGCTTTATTATTTTTCGTTTTATACATGGATTCTCGGCGCCGCAGTCGTGCTGTATGCATGTTTCGGTGTATAGGAGACCTTTTCAGAAAGGTGTTTTTGAATGACTGAAGAAAAGAGAAAACCGGGGAGACCGCCGGGGTCTAAAAACCGAAGTTCCGGCAAGAGTACGAGTAGCGGAAAAAGCGGCAGCCGTACGGGGAAAAATCCGGTCAAGCCCGAAAAAACAATTAAGGTCGGTAGCAAGGTGCGGGATGAAATCTGGGCGATCATCATCATCGCTCTTGGTGCTTTTTTTGCAGTTGCGGTCCAGACAAACGCTGCCGGAGCGTGCGGTGCGATTCTGAAGGATTTTTTCCTCGGCAGTTTCGGAATGCTCGGGTATGTTCTCCCGTATTATCTTGTACTGTACGGCATTTTGCTGTTTATGGATAAAGCCGCGCATATTTCGGGAAAGTCGGCCGTTTTTATGCTGCTGATTTTCTTCATGCTGACCCTTTTAAATTCCGTTCGCTTTATCGATATCGCTTCCTTTGAGTTTTCCTCGGCGTATTTAAGTTCGGTTTTTGATAACGGAATTCTGCTCAAAAACGGCGGTTTATTTGGTATGACAGTGGGGACGCTCATCTGCAAAGCCGTCGGGAAGATCGGGCTTGTTATCTTCTCGGTGGTAATGATTTTAATTCTCTTGCTGCTCGTTTTGAATACACCGGTTTCGCAGTTCTTCGAACGTATGAAGATCAAGCGGGCGGAAAGGCAGGCCGCTCGTATTGCGGCATATGAAGAGGCCGAGAGACTGGCGGAAGAAGCGGCGGAAGCGCGGCTCACCGAAGAGAAACGAAACGCGCGGGAAACGGAGAGGAAAGCAAAGAATAAATCGGTCTCAAAACCAAAAGAGTTTACCGAAACCGGTACGGCCTCGAAGCCTCTGTTCAACGAAAGATCCGCCATTCCGACAGAAAAAGAGGCAGCCATGCTGAAGGCCGCTGCCGATGCAAAACAGGATGCTCCGGTAGGTTCTTCTTATGTGCCGGGAAAGATCAGTGACGGTCAGCTTAATATTTTGAATTACATGAAGGATGATCATCTGTTCGACCAGGAGAAAAGCGGTGAAATTCGCTACGGACTGGAAGAAACGGTGCAGACGCGTCCGGGTTACGGACTTTCGGATGCGGGTTCAGAAGACGAGAGCGGCTTCGGGAATACGGAAAAAGGACAGGCAGATCTTTCGGACGATGTTTTGGAAAGAGGTCCGGCAGAAGCTTCGGAAGCAGAATCCATACCGCCGAATCCGCTGCCGGAAAAGAAATTAACAAACAGTGAGGCAAGAAATGCGGCGCTCTCGCCGGAGGAGCTAAATCTGACACAGGAGCCGCCGAAGAGGCAGTATCAGCTTCCACCTCTCTCGCTTTTGAAAAAAGGGAAGGCGAACGAAAACGCGGCCTCCAATGATGCGCTGGCACAGAAAGCGGCGAAGCTGGAAATGACGCTCCAAAACTTCCATGTGGACGCGCGGGTCGTTCAGGTGACGCAGGGACCGGCTGTAACGCGTTACGAGATTCAGCCTGCTGTCGGTGTTAAAGTTGCGAGCATCGTAAGACTTGCGGACGATATTGCACTAAATCTGGAAGCAAAAAGTATCCGAATCGAAGCGCCGATTCCGGGAAAAGCCGCCGTCGGGATTGAGGTGGAGAATGATCATGTCAATATGGTCACGCTTTCGGAGATTATCGGTTCTAAGGAATTCAAGGAAGCAAAATCCAAGATTTCGTTTGCTGTCGGACGGGATATTTCCGGTGCGTCGATTGTCGGTGATCTGAAAAGCATGCCGCATCTTTTGATCGCGGGATCGACCGGTTCCGGTAAATCGGTTTGTATCAACAGCATACTCCTCAGTATCTTATAC
>CAKQWL010000146.1 GCA_934278965.1 uncultured Clostridia bacterium
TGCAGCGGTGCCGGCGGGGCCTTTTCGCCGTTTCGGTTATTTCTTCTCTGTTTCTCAGCTTTATTCGTTTCTCAGGCTTACGTGCGCGGAAAGATTCATCGCTCTCTTTGCCGGGGAATATCCGGCAAGGACGCCGATACCCGTTGCAAACGCGATCGCAGCAAAGATAAGCCATACCGGAATAATGGAAATGGTTGTTCCGTAGGAGCCAAGACTGTTCAGCGCAATGCTGATCAGGTCTCTCAGAACGGTATTCATCATTAGGGAAAGCGTCAAGCTCAGGATCACCCCAAGCACGCCTCCGATAAATCCGATCATACCGGCCTCCATCAGGAACTGCCTTCGGATATCCCTCAAATTCGCTCCGATGACCTTCATGACACCGATTTCCTTCGTTCTTTCGTAGATCGACATGATCATGGTATTGGTAATACTGAGCGCTGCGACAAAGAGGGAGATCCCGCCGATCCCGCCGAGGATTCCCTGGATCATGTTGGAGGTCTCCTTCATGGAAGCCAGCCAGTCGATCGGGCTGTAGGACTGGTACCCCAGCTCCTTCAGTTCCTTGGAGATTCTTTCCGTATCGTTGATATCTCCGACATAAACATATGCCTGATCGTAGGTCCGTGTACCATCCGTAGACCGACTCGATGTAAGCCGCTGACCCTCGGCCTTTGCCGTTTCCTTCATGATTTCGTCCACTCGGGTAATGTTCATGTAAACACTGTAATCCGGTGAATCATTCTTTGTCTCCAGAAGACCGACGCCCTTCACCTTGTACTGCTTATACTCTACCTTATTACTGTCATCCGTCTGGCCGGACTGCGGCTTTTGGCCATAGTTGCTGTCCGCCGTCAGGATAATCTTATCCGTTACAACATCCTGTGTTTTGCTGTCGTAATTGGTACTCTGCGGATTGTAAAACCAGTTCGGGATCTCACTTCCGAAGACCATTGCATCCTTATCCGCAGAAGTAAGATAACGCCCTTCCTGCAATCCGTAGTTAAACTTCTCAAGAACATCCGGCTTGATACCGATAATCTCTGTTCCTGTGACATACTTGCCGATTCCGATGGTCATATATGTTCTGACAATCGGCGTTACCGCCGTTACACCGTCCATTTTCTCAATGGATGCCAGTGTTTTGTCCGTAATCTCACCCATCTTTTCACCGTTTGCGCCAGCGTATCCGCCGCCGCCGCTGTACAGCTGGATCATGTGCAGATCTCCGTAGCTCTGAATCTGCTCTTCGTAACTTTTTGTCATTCCGAATCCAACCGAAAGCATTACGACAACGGCGCAAGTACCGACCATAACACCGGTAATGGCAAGGAGTGTCCGCGTCTTTCTACGCATCAGGTTTTTTGCACAGAGACTGATTAGATCTCTTATGTTCATCTCCGCTCCCTACTCTTTCTCTTCTTCCTGCGCCGGAGCCGCCTTATCCGATTCCACCGCATCCGCATCCGAAGCTGCCGCATCCGATTCCGTCGAAGCGCCGCTCTCCGCATCAACTCCGATATTCGAATCCTCTTCTGTCGGAACTTCAAAGGACATGTCTTCTAATTCAAGCGCTTTTTCTTTTCTCTTCTTCAGTATCTTGCGCAGTACTACTGCAAAAATAATTCCTACAACCAGCACGATCGCGCCGATAATCAGTCCCCACGGAATCGCCTTTTCTACCTGCGGCTCGTCATACATCCCCGGATCGTCGGAAACCGGCATCTCTGTCACCTCAAAGGTAAACGGGATCTCTGTGTACTGCGCGTCTCCCGCAGCATCCTCGTAAGAGAAAGTGATGCTGCCTTCCATCGGTCCAAGTTCCCGCGGAATGAAAGTAAAGCTGTAGCTGTCATTTCGTCCGCTCTCCATATTACCGGCATAATAACTGTTGGATTCCATGATATCAAAGTTTCCGGAAGCATTTACCCGAACATTGGCAAGCGTTGTCTTTCCCATGTTGTAGAAGTTCACGGAAGCCGATCCCGGATTCCCGACATAGCACTCTGTCGGCGGCACCAATTCATCGATCACGAGCCTTGTCTTCTGCGTAACCGGCACCGAAATCGTGTCTTCCGATGTAAAGGACTTCTGCTCGCTGTCCTCATAGCTCATCCCAACGGTAATAGCCGTTGTCTGCTGCTCCGCATCATTTTTCGCAGAAAGCGTCAGCGTCTTGCTGTATGTTTTGCCGCCTCCGATCTGGTCGATATAAAACGCATTGCTGCTGTGCACCGGCACAAAACTGCCGTCGGAGGAGGAAATCGTAACCTTGACATTGTAAAGGGTCGACTTCGAAGTATTGATCAGTGAAAGCTGGAGCGGGAACTGTGTACCCGCCTGAACGAAGCTGCCGCCGTAGGAATAATCACTGACCATCAGCTGCGGCGTTCCGACATCGCTCGGATCATCCTTCTTGCCGCTGCCATGCACCGGAATATAGAAATCTTTCTCGATGCTGGTGGTCTCGTTTTTCGCGTTGATCCCGGAAACAGTCGCTTTGATGACATAACTCTTATTTTCCGCGCTGGATTCGATCACCAGCGGAAAATCCGCAAAAGCTCTCTTTCCGATCAGAATCGTTCCGAGTCCCTGCGTATTGCTGCCGTTATCAATCGAAATTCCATCCGGCAGCTCCAGCTTGAGCTGTGCATTTTTTAAGGAAGAATTTCCGTTGTTATATACTTCCAGCGAGATACTGTTGCCGCGCCCTGTTTTAAATCCGCCTTCCGGTGTGATGGAGTAACGAATGTCCACGCTGTCGATATAATTTCCGTCCTTCCCCGGCTCCGCCAGATTCTCGGAAATCACGAGATAAAAGTACTGCGAGGTATAAACCGTTTCTCCGCCTTTTTTCAAGATCAGGCGATAGTTTCTCGTTCCGGTATCGCAGAAGCGCCTAGTCGTTACTGTGAAAAGCACATCTGCCGTATCGTCTTTCTTGCTGAACGATACATTGGCATTCAAACTGCCGCTGATCGTAAGCCCTTCGTTTTTCTCAAACTCGAGCACCGCACTGTCAAACGAAAATGCCGTGTCCTTCGTGTTCGTGATCTTAAACTCCAACGAGCACTCCGAGTCCTGTCTCGTATTGGAATCCCCCGTATTTCTTACTCTCAGATTGAAGTATTCATCCGCATAAACAGCACTGCCGGTATACTGCGGCACGACTGCCGGGAGCAGGACCGCCCCGAAAAGCACCATAACGGAAAGTGCTGCTGCAAATACTCTCTTCTTGTGTTCCGCCCTCATTTCTTGCCTCCTTGTTCCACTTTCAAAATGTTTCCGTCTTGTATTGTCACAATTTTATCCGCGTACCCCGCGATGCTCCTGTCATGCGTCACCATAATCAGCGTCTGATGATGCTTTCGGACTTCCTTTACAATCAATTCCATGACCTCTTTGGTGGTGTGGGTGTCCAGATTTCCTGTCGGTTCGTCCGCAAAGATGATTTTCGGTATACCGACAAGCGCTCTTGCAATTCCGACTCGCTGCTGCTGTCCTCCGGACATCTGCATCGGCTTTCGGTTTTCGTACCCCCTCAATCCTACCGCCGCCAGCGCTTCCTTTGCAAGCTGCACCCTCTTTTTCCGGTCCACATTTCGAAAGACCAGCGGCATACTGACATTTTCCAGCGCCGTCAGCATCGGCATCAGGTGATACGCCTGAAAAATAAATCCGATATTTTTCTGCCGGAACAGCGTGACCTGTTCCTCGTTCAGCTTGTGAATCGGGATCTTGCCGATGTAAATTTCACCCTTGGTCGGTTTTTCGAGACCGGCCACCATGTTCAGAAATGTCGATTTTCCGGAGCCGGATGTTCCGAGAAAGCACACAATCTCTCCCTGATAGATATCCAGGGAAATATCGTCCAGTGCAACGACCCGTTCTTCACCCATGCGGTAAATCTTACGGACATTTCTCACTTTAATAAGCGGTTCCATAGGCTCCCCCTTTCTTTTTCGTCTTTGTCTGCATCATCTCTTTTCTGCTTCTCCCTCTGTTTCTTCGTCTTTTTGTGCGCTTCGGTGCTTCCGTCCGTTTATTCGGTGGTCGATAGGATATCCGACGAGCTGTTCCGGTCCACCTGACTGACCTTCATCCGTGCCGCATCCTCCGGATTTACCTTTTCAAGCAGTCCGAGAACGGTCGGTCCCAGATAAATGGTGTCCAAAACTTCTCCGTCCAGCGAAATTTTACTCTGCTCCGTAAAATTCTCCCCTTTGATATACAGCCGTCCGCCGATTTCCACAATTCCGGTGATCTTAATATCCCGGATACCCATCTTTAATTTCGTCGGTTCAAACGGGTGGGTCCCTCCGTAAATATAACCCTTGCCGTACAGCATATCGTATTCCAATACCGCCAGATCTTCCAGGTATGTTTCGCTGCTGCGGTGGTTCTGATGATATTTTACCATCGTCCCTGTATGGATCCCTATTTGATCAAAAACCTCTGCCCCGATCTGGTAAGAATAGAGGTCCTGATCTTTCTTGTCCATCTTAAAATTGCTCCAGATCAGATACTCTGTCTTATAAAGATCCCCGCTTGCCACCTCCTGCTCTGTCATATCCAGCGCCGGCAGGTGGTCTCCGTACATCACCAGTACGGTCTTTTCATTTCGTTTGGAAAGCTCTTCCGTCAGATTTTCCACAAAGCGATCCATTTCATAAATCTGATTGACATAATACTCATACTGCCATTTCAGTTCCTCCGTCGGAGCCTCTGTCACGGTGATCTCCGGATTTTCAAGAACCTGCTCCGTCGGATACTTTCCGTGCCCCTGAACCGAAATGGTATAAATATAATCCGCACTCTCCGTAGAATCCAGCGCGGTCAGGATTTCATCGATCAGCACATGATCCTTCGCCCAGTTTCTCGGCGTTTTGACCACATTGCTCATATATTCAAGGCTTGTAAACGTGTCAAAGCCCAAATTGGCAAATACCGTATTTCTCTGATAAAATACCCCCCTGTGATTATGAATCGCATGCGCAGAATACCCCAGAGATTTCAAATCATACGCGTAACTCTCACAGGTCTCTTTTCCGAGGATCGATTTGTACGGATACTCTCCCGGCCCAAAGAATTTGACTGACATCCCGCAGATCGCTTCAAACTCCGTATTGGCCGTTCCGGCGCCGACCGAAGGTACCGTAAGCCAGCCGGTGGAATACTTCTTCTGTAGCTCGTTCCAGTACGGTGCCGCCTCCTTCGAAAGCTGGATCGTATTGATCAAAGACGGATCGATAAAAGACTCCAGCTGCAGAAAAATAACATTCGGCATCTCCTTCGGATCCGCTTCTTTCGAATCGCCGTTTTCTTTATAAACCTCATCGGTCAATTCACCCGGATCAAAAATATCCAGCATTGTCTGTTCCGAATACCCAGCCGGTTTGCCGACCCCGGTATTGAGCCAAGTATTGATAAAGCAGTACGGAACACCGTAATCCCGGTATGCGTACGCGAGATTTCCGAAAAAGGTCGCTACTGTTCCCGTGCGGATCGCAAGCGCACTGGCGCCGCAGGACAGTGCGACGATCAGCGCGAAGGCAATCCCGCTTTTCCGGTAATCAATCCCTTTCTTCTTCGGTGCGAAGAGAAATACCAGTACGATCACCGCGATCAGCAGCACAGCCAAAACCCCGGCCAATACAATCTCCCCGGTACTGAGATAATTGGTCACGATCGTCAGCCCATCCTCAAGAATCGCAAGATCCTTGGTCGTAAACGGGGTCATTCGGTTGGAAAGAATGACGCCGTTTATAATGCCCAGTGCCAGCCAAAGCCCGGAAACGACAACATAGACAAAAATCCGCCGTTTTATCAGCACCGCAATCGAAAGCGTGGCAAAAATAATCAGTGTGTTGTAAAAAAATACAAGCGGCGAACCGGTCAAAAACGCAAATCCGCCGTAAACAGAATGCCGTGCGAGTGATTCTATCGTAAAATTAAGAACCAGCGCCAGTACAGCGCAAAGGCACAGGCTGCTGCGTATGTAT
>CAKQWL010000147.1 GCA_934278965.1 uncultured Clostridia bacterium
CGACATTGCTGTCTTCAAAGCAGCGAACCACATGGACAATCGCCGCCACCTCACGAATATGTCCGAGGAACTTGTTGCCAAGGCCCTCTCCGCGGGAAGCGCCCTTGACCAGCCCCGCAATATCGTAAAATTCGATTGCCGTCGGAACCGTCTTCTTCGAGTGATACATCTCGTGCAGCACCTTGAGCCGCTCATCCGGCACAGCCACCACGCCGACATTCGGCTCGATGGTACAGAACGGATAATTCGCCGCCTCCGCCCCGGCTTTCGTAATTGCGTTAAAAAGAGTGCTCTTCCCAACATTTGGAAGCCCCACGATACCTAATTTCATATATCTCTACATCTCCTTATTTTTCAAGCTGCACCTGCTCAAAGAGCTTGATTCCATTTTCCATGCTGTCATCGGTCATGCGGAATTTCCTTTGCAAGTTTTTTGCCCTTAATATATTCAGCCACAAATCAAGCATAAATCAAGGCTCCCCTCTATTTCGATAAAACAGAAAGAACCCCTGTAACACAATTATTGTATCACAAGGGTTCCCGAAGCACAACAATGAACTTGTGATTCCGTTACGGTTTTCTGAGCGATGTATTCCTCACATTCCTTTCGCATTACAAGCTTTTTCGTTCCGATGTAAAGGACAAACGGACAATTGGGCGCACACAGCATATCTTCCATCTTGTTGCTGCCGATGCTGCTATAAACCGCTGCCTCAAATTTGGAAACGAAACCACAAGTGAGAGGATTTTTATTATCTCCTTCGAGCCGCCGCCCCATTCGATAAAATTTTGGTGCAAAAAACAATTGATATTTGTCCATCGCCGATGTACAATGGGCGGGAATAATGAATAGGGGAATTGTTGGAGTTCAAATGACTGCAGACAATAAAAAAGGAGGAACCCCCATATGCGAAAAATTTTATCACTGCTGCTGTCTCTGGTGATGGTGCTGTCTATGCTGACACCGATCGCCTTTGCTGAAGACACGGCTTCTTATCCGGAAGGAACGATCATCATTCCATTGGGTGACGACGGAAGACCGACGGCGGCAAGCGGTACGGGCTGGACATACAGTGATGACACGCTGACATTGAATGAAGGTAAATTTGCTGTGAACGGCAGCTGCACTGCAGAAGTGTATAACCGCGCTGTGATCGTAGGCGGCACCTATGACGGAAAGGTTTACAATCGCGATCGTGACGACGCTAAAACTGCCGTGTGCGGCACCATTGACGGCGGCACTTTTAATAATGATGTTGAAAGCCGTCATCCTTGGGTGAACTGCACGATCAATGCCGGTATCTTCAATGGAAAAGTCACGGTCGGCAACCACAGTTTCGTCCACGGCGGTACCTTCAACGGCGAGTTTAAGAAGTTTTTGGGATGCACAATCACCGGCGGAACCTTTCCGATTTCTTATGAAACAAACGGAGGCTCTTGGACGAAAGGCTATACCGCTCCGACGGCTTATTCATACAGTACATCTCTCGGGATCGCCCTTCCTGACGCGGATAACATCTCAAATGGAGATTCGCTTTTCGCAGGCTGGTATGATAACGAAGATTTTGAAGGGAATGCCCTTACGCATATCCCAGCGAAGACCGCCGGCAAGCTGACGCTTTATGCCAAGTTCATCAGCACCACCGCAACTTGGGAGCTGATCAGTACTTCGGCCCGTGAGGATGTGGATTACGCAAAAGACGCAGATGGAAATTACACCGTCTACACGGCCAAGGGACTTGCCAAAATTGCTGCCATCGTCAACGACGGTGACGATCTCTTCGGTAAAACGGTAACACTGGCAAACGACATCGATCTTCTGAGCGGCGGCGTGGATGGCTACGGCGCAGGAACTGTGACCGAAACCAATAGCTGGGAACCGATCTACGACTTCTCCGGCACATTTGACGGCAAAGGGCATAAAATCAGCAACCTTTTTATTGCCGCCACGGACAAGAATGTAGGCCTGTTCGGTTTCAATGCCGGAACAATTAAAAACCTGGAGATCGAAAGCGGCAGAATCACCGCAGAGATCTCTTCCGACTGGTCCCGTTACGCAGGAGGCATTGCCGCCAGCACCAGCGGTCTGATTGACAACTGTGTAAACCGCGCGGAGGTTTTTGTCAAGGTCACCGCATACAGCAGTTACGGCTGTTACATAGGCGGCATCACCGGACTGCACAGCACGGATGCCCTTTCTAACGGAATGAATATCTCCAAAGTTTCCAACTGCGTAAACTATGGCACGATTTCCGCCAACGGCGCGGCTTACTGCGGCGGCATCGCGGGCTATCAGTTCAGCGGCCGAAATGTCGTTAACGGCGTTCCGAGAAAAACACTGATTGAAAAATGCACCAATGAGGGAAGTGTTTCTGCCGGAGGAAGCGGCTGGGGAGGCGGTATTGCCGGAAGTGTTCAGAGCAATAGTGCCAGCGATACCTCCATAACAGCGACAATAGCCAACTGCTGCAACAAGGGCTTGATCTCCGGGCGCGATGTGGGCGGCATCAGCGGACTGAATCAAAATCGGGTCTATATCTATAATTGCTATAATTTCGGCGGACTGAACGGTACGGTCAACGCGGGCGGCATTGTCGGAATAACGCAGTACGATTCTCCGGTCATTTCCAACTGCTATAACACCGGTACTATCGCTATCAACCAGACGGCAAACATCGGCGGCATCGCCGGGAACCTTTTGACCGGTGAAGTGTCCAACTGCTATTATCTTATGAGCACCGGACTCGCTGCTTTTGGCCAAGAAGGAACGGCGGCCACGGTGCAAGACTGCCTCGCATTTAATTCTGTAAGCGGTTCTCACACGCTGGACGGAACTGTTTACGGAACCAGTGATCTGCTTACTGCACTCAACGCGTGGGTAGCGGATCACAATAGCAATTCCGCTTATTTGAACTGGCGTGCGGATACGCAGAACAGCAATTATCCCGTTTTCGCGAAGGCCTCTGTTGTGACGTTTGACGCCAACGGCGGAGATGTCACCCCTGCATCCGGCACGACGGATACCATAAACTTCACCCTTTCTTTTCTTCCGACGCCTACCCGCAGCGGTTACACCTTTAAGGGCTGGTTTACAGCAGCCGTTGGCGGTGATGAGGTTACAACAAGAACAGTATTTCCGAGTGACACGACCATTTTTGCGCATTGGGAGCAAAAAAAGGGAGGCGGAGGAGGTTCTCACACATCCACCTACCCGATCGTTGTTGAAGACAGCAGGAACGGTGAAGTAACCGCAGACCGCAAGTCGGCAGCAGCAGGGACAACGGTGACCATCACGGTCACCCCGGACAATGGTTATACGCTGAGCACTCTGGTCGTTAACGGACAGAACGGACAGACGCCGAAGCTGACCCATAAGGAAGACGGCAAGTACACCTTTACGATGCCTGCATGCGGTGTGACGGTAAAAGCAAGCTTTACCCTCGCGGACAGCAAGTGCGACGGCAGCGGCGAATACTGCCCGAGTGCAAGGTTCCTCGATATCGACACCAGCAAGTGGTATCACGAAGCTCTTGATTATGTAATCAGCCGCAAGCTCATGAACGGCTACGGCGAAAGACTCTTTGGGCCTGACGACGACACTACCCGAGCTCAGTTTGCTGCAATTCTCTGGAATTTGAACGGACAACCCGCTTCGGACAGTCCGCTTGATTTTACCGATGTAACAGAGGGCGCATGGTACACGGAGCCCCTCCGCTGGGCAGTCGGCGCCGATGTAGTTCTCGGTTACGGGAACGGTATGGTTGGTCCGAATGACCCAATCACCCGCGAACAGCTGGCGGCGATGCTGTACCGTTACGCACAGTCTCAAGGCAGCGGTTTTACCTGCCAGTGGGCGTTCCGAATGAATTATGCGGATATTGATGAAATCTCGAGCTGGGCATGGGAAGCTGTATGCTGGTGCAACATGAACGGGATCCTGAATGGCGATGATACAAAGCATCTCAATCCTGCTCAGCACGCCAGCCGGGCTCATATCGCACAGATGATGATGAATTATTTAAGGAATAACAAATAAAGAGAGATTCATCGGACTCAAAATCCCGTGTGCAGGTGCTCTGCTCACACATATGAACAGGATTGAATAAAAGACGGGGTATGACTTTGTTGGTCATGCCCCGTCTTCTTATATCCCCGCGTTCTATTACTACCGAGTTCTATTCCGCATTTATTTTGTTTCTCCGGCTTCCTCATTCCAGATTTCTTTTGCCATACGGAACACTGCCCAGGCCTTCGGCCAGCCGCAGTAAAATGCCGCATGAGTCACAATCTCCGCGATTTCGTCTTTTGTGATGCCGTTTTTCTTCGCCGACATCAGATGATAGCGGAAACTTTCGTCCGTCAGTCCCTGCGCCATCAAAGCAACCACGGTCACAAGCGAACGATCACGGAGGCTGAGCTGTTCTTCACGGCTCCAAACCTCTCCGAAAAGTACATCATCGTTCAGCTCCGCAAATTTCGGAGCAAACTCACCTAAAGCGTCTCTTCCGGCCGTCTGTTTCACTGCCATATGTTCTCCTCCTTTATGATCTTCTATATTCTCCCTTATAATTTTGCATATTCCTCATCTGATACCGGTTCACACCACTCGTTTCTGCAATTTTCTCCGGGAACCTCAATCGCAATATGGCTGAACCAGCTGTCCTTCTTCGCACCATGCCAGTGCTTGACATTGGCCGGAATCATAATGACACTGCCCTCCCGCAGGCTGACGGCCTCCTTGCCTTCCTCCTGATACCATCCTTCACCGGCAGTACAAAGCAGCAGCTGCCCGCCGCCTTTATCCGAATGATGGATATGCCAGTTGTTCCGGCATCCCGGCTCAAAAGTTACATTTGCGGCGAACAGGCCGCTTTCGGCATCGGTCAGCGGATTCAGGAACGAATCGCCGATAAAATACTGTGCGTATGCCGTATTCGCCGTCCCGGTACCAAATGCATTTATCCTTTCAAATTGTTCTTTATTTTCAAATTTCATAACAGAATCCCCCTCTGAATGCTTATTGATTCACCGTATAGCGAAGCCAAACCGCACCGGCATCCATAACCTTTGCTTCTTTCAGCGTGAAACCCATTGCATTATTCTGGGAAAGTCCTTTTTGGGCTCGGAAAACCGACGGTGTGTTCGGACTTCCGTCTGCCGCCGCCGCCAGCACGATGCTGATTTCATCACACATTCCCGCTTGCAGGAAGGACCAGTTCAGTATACCTCCGCCGCCCAGCATCAGGGTCTCAATGTGAAATATCTCTTTCAGCTTGGAGAGCACCAATGCATAATCCAGTTCCTCTTCCCCTGCTATGATATAAGAAATGCCCAACTTCCGCAAAAATGCTTTATAAGCATTGCTGGCCTGCTCTGTCAGAACCTCAATCACATGAGCCGTTGTATCTACATAATGAAGCGTACTGTCTTCCCAGCCCAATCTTCCGTGAGGATCTACCGAGACATAAAACATCCCGAAATCCGGCTGCGCAATAAAATCTCCCGCCGGAACAATCGGTGCATTTTCGTCCAAGTTAGGCTTCTTGTAGAAAGTAAAATTATCATCCGTTGTCACCCGGCCGGACAGCCAGCCTTGATGTTTGTAAAATGCTTCTTTTCCGAAAGCAATGTCGTAAAATACATCACCCGCCGCCTCGCCCTGCGGCGTTTCCATGTAACTGCCCATGATTTTTCCGTCCAAAGCGGTTGTCATATGGCAAAAAATATAAGGTCTGTCCATTTCTGTATTCCCTCCCTGTGATTGACAAGTTCTCTGTTTGGAAGTATGATATCCTTAAACTCTATGTGTATCGTACACCTTAAAGCGCACTTTAAGTCAAGCGAATTTTAAAAAAAGTCGGAGGGATTTTTAAATGGTCTATACTGTGGGAGAAATGGCGAAACTTCTTGGAATTACGGCATCCACGCTCCGCTGCTACGATAAAGAGGGACTGCTTCCCTTTGTGGAACGCTCCTCCGGCGGGATCCGTATGTTTCAGGAAGCGGATTTTGAATGGCTGCAAGTGATCGGCTGCATGAAAAAGGCCGGAATGTCTATCAAAGTCATCCGGCAGTATATCGAAATGGCGCTGCAGGGTGACAATACCATCGATCTCCGTCTCGATATGTTCCGCCATCAACCGGCAGTCTTAAAACGGCAGATGGAGGAATTGCAGCAGACCATGGAAATGGTGGATTACAAAGGCTGGTACTACGAAACGGCAAAAGAGGCCGGAACTACTGACATTCCTCAGAGAATGGAACTTTCGGAAGTTCCGGAGCGTTTCCGAAAAATCCGTCAGGAACTGGGGACACTACCGGAAGCATAGGCGATCATTCGAAATTTCATGAACCCAAAAGGAGGTCTTTCTTATGTGGTTTATCTTTGCACTTCTGTCCGCCGTATTTGCGGCACTGACATCCATCCTCGCTAAAATCGGAATCGACGGTGTTTCCTCAAATCTCGCGACCGCCATTCGAACCTCTGTTGTTCTTCTCATGGCATGGGGGATGTTCTTCCTTACCCATACGCAAGGCGGCATAACGGAGATTGACAGGAAAAGCTGGCTATTTTTGATTCTCTCCGGTCTGGCAACGGGCGCTTCATGGCTTTGTTATTACCGTGCACTGCAGATCGGAGAAGCCTCCAAAGTGGTTCCTATTGATAAACTGAGTGTCGTCATTACCTTGGTACTTGCGTTCGTCTTTCTTCACGAGCAATTCACCGTGAAGTCTCTCTTCGGGTGCATTCTGATCGGTGCCGGGACACTTCTGATGGTTTTGTAATTTCGGCAAGAACTTCAATCGTGCAGGAAATGCAAATGCTCACCGCTGCCTGCGGAATAAAACAAGAAACTGCCCTGCGCTTCCTTCACACTTTGTTGCCGCAGGGCAGTTTCCATTTTCATTCTTTTTGCTGTCCGCTTGGATCCGCCGGAATCCCGACCGATATTCCGCCGCTTTCTATAGATTTCTGCCGCCCTTCATTTCGATGCCTCCGCGGATGGCCGCACCTCGGGTTACGACAATCGTTTCAGTCGTGATCGTTCCGTCGATTTGCGCCTGCTCCGCAAGCTCGGTATTCCCCGAAATGAGAAGCTCACCGCCAATGGCGCCGTTACAGAAAAGCTCCTTTGCCTTTACATTTCCCTGTACACGGGAATTCTCACTGATCGTGACAAGTCCCTCCGCTTCAATATCGCCAACCAACTCACAATTCTGGAGCCGGAGGCTGCCTGCCTTAATATTTCCCTGCATGTTCGAACGGAGAAGCACATTTCCCTTCGTCTCGATATCTCCCTGAAAATCTCCGGCAATCTCGATATCTCCGGTTGATTTCAGCGTTCCCTTGACAGCTGTGCCGAATGCAATATAAGTCCGTGCGTTTTCGGCATTCTTCGGAACTGCGGCCTGTGCTTCCGGTTTGGATGCACCTTTTCCGGACGGCGTTGCCGTTTTTTCCGCAGGGCGCTGGTCCTTGCCGTTCTCCGCCTTATCAGGAGAACCGCTCCCCAATCCGAACATTTCATACATAGCCTGCTTCAGATTGTCCTTGCTGTCATTTTTTTGAGCTTTTTCCATCTGTTTTCCATCCTCTCCTGAATTTCTGTGTCTTTCCGCCAACCGTTCCTTCATTTTCTCGTTCCGCGCCGCGCGGCACTTTTTTCCGGTCTATCCCGCATTCCGATACGGAAACAATACCGGCTTATCGTTCGGCGTCAGCGCCTTCAGTTCAAACCCCTGCGCACGAAGTGCGTCAATGATTCCCGGAAGAGCCTGCACCGTCGTTGCCTTTGCCGCCGCATCATGCATCAGCACGACACCCCGCGAAAGCTTTCCGGCACCTGCCGTAACATTATAAGTCAGTACCTCTGCCGCCAGAGGTTTTCCGGCGGCGTCCTGACTGGAAATATTCCAGTCGAACGGCACAAAGCCTCGCCGCAGCATCTCCGCAATCAAATCCTGATAAATTCCGCTGTTATATGCGTTGATGCTTCCTCCCGGAAATCGAAAAATCGTCGGTGTCTGTCCCGTCGTTTCGCTGACCAGATTGAATAAACGCTCCTTATCGGCCAGATAAGCTTCTACCGAAACATAAATTTCTTTGTAATTATGTGTATATGAATGCATCGCGATCGTATGCCCTTCTTCCACAATGCGCCGCATCAGCGATTTACTGTACTCATCCTCTCTTCCGATGACAAAAAAAGTCGCTTTCACATCCTTTTCCTTCAGAATGTTTAGAATTTCCTCCGTCCGCGGTGACGGTCCGTCATCAAAGGTCAGGTAAACAACCCCCTCCTCCGCGGTATTCGCGTTCAGCTCCTGCGGTGCGTAGAAATTCGGAAAAAGGTCCTGGTACGGCGATTCCGCTGTAAATCCGCCGTTCTCATCCTCCACCCAGGCAAGCTCACTGGCCTCCTGCGCCTCGCGCAGCAAATCTTTCGTTTTCTCCAGTCCCCGAAAAAAATGAATCGCAAGACCGCTTGGAACCGCAATCATCACCAGAACCGCAAGAAGAATTAAATTTTTGAAGAAGCGCACACTACCGATGTACCTTGTATTCTCTCTCTCATCCATTGCCCTTTGATCTCACCTCGATGCCGTTTTTCCCATCTTTTCCAGACCGCATCACCGGTCTGAAACGCTTTTATTATAACATATCTTTCGAATTTGTGTTATGTAATTTTTTCCTTTTCTGCCGGCCGCTCAGCCACCCGTATAAACAGGCGGCCAAAACGATCAATACAAGGCTCAGTACCTGGGCCTGCCGAAGCGGTCCTATCATCAGACTGTCCGTACGCAGACCTTCCACGCAGAACCGTTCCGCAGAATACAGCATTACATAAAGGCAGAAAACCTGCCCTTGGAACCGCTCTTTGCGGCTGAAATAAAGCAGAAACAAGCCCAGCAGAAGACACCAGACCGACTCATAGAGAAATGTAGCATGATATTTCTGTCCGTCAATCCATACATAGATCGGAAAATCGGTCAAGCCACCGTGTGCTTCTTCATTAAAGAAGTTTCCCCAGCGCCCGATCGACTGCGCCAGCGCAACCGATGGAGCCGCCAGATCCAATGCCGCCAAAACACGGATTCCTTTTCTGCGGCACATCAGCGCGCCGCAGAAAAGACCCAGCAGCAAGCCCCCGTGAATCGCAAGGCCCCCGCTCCGAATGTCGATCATTTTGAAAAAATCGCCGGCATACTGATCCCACTTAAATGCCACATAGTAAGCCCTCGCACCGACTACACCGGCCGGAATCGCCGCGATCAGGACGTCCAAAAGCGCATCCGGATCAATACCGAACTTCGGCGCGCGCCGACAGGCAATCGCGCAGGCCAGCAGGATGGCAATTCCGATGAGCACGCCGTACCACATCACATCAAAACCAAAGATACGAAAAGCAACAGGATCCGGTGCTACCATGTCAGAAACTCCTTCACTCTCTCCTCCAGATTCGGCGCGCCGAATACCGAGGAGCCGGCTACCACCAGCGACACTCCCGCATCAATCACATCCCGGACATTTTCTGTTGTAATTCCTCCGTCAATCTCGATCTCAAAATTCAGTCTCCGTTCCCGGCGCAGTGCGTCAAGTTCCTTGACCTTTCTGAGCGCCGTCGGAATAAATTTCTGTCCGCCGAATCCGGGATTTACACTCATTACCAGTACCATATCCAGATCCTCAAGTACCTCGGAAAGCACCGAAACCGGCGTCCCCGGATTGATAGCAGCGCCCGCCTTCACCCCAAGGCTCTTGATGTTCTGAATACTTCGGTGCAAGTGGACGCATGCTTCTTGATGAACCGTGATATATTCCGTATTCGGCAGCACAAAATCCGCAGCATACCGGTCCGGATTTTCAATCATCAGATGTACATCAAACGGCAGCTTTGTTTTCCCGACAAGCGATTTCACAATCGGTGCACCGAAACTGATATTCGGCACGAAATGTCCGTCCATAACATCAATATGAAGAATCTGTGCTCCGGCTCTTTCAATCTGCGCCACCTGTTCTCCGAGTTTCGAAAAATCCGCCGATAAAATCGACGGCGCAAGTCTCTTTTCCATTCTGCTTCCTCTTCTCTGCTTTTGTTGTTCCATTCAGCAGCCCTGTCGGGCCGCATTCCTAACCATCAATAACGGTTTTTTTCTTTTTCCCGAATCTCCAAAAGCTGCGCTGCGTACGAGCGATAGCGCTCCTTTCGGATTTCCCCTCGCGAAACGGCCTCCCGCACCGCGCAGCCCGGTTCTCTCAAATGCCGGCAATTATCATACCGGCACTTTCCGAGGTAAGCGGAGAACTCCGGATATCCGTGTGCAAGCTCACTTTCCTCCATTTCCGGAAGATCAAAGGAGGTAAATCCCGGTGTATCAAAAACTCTTCCGCCAAGCCGCATCTCGAATAATTCCGCATGCCGCGTTGTATGCCGTCCCCGGCCTGTTTTACTGCTGACATGACCGGTTTCCATTCGTTCCTGACGGATCAGCGCATTGAGAAGCGTCGATTTTCCGGCGCCGGACGGGCCGGCAAGCGCCGCCTGCTTCCCGGCAAGCGCCGCTTCCAATGCGTCTAAGCCCTGTCTTTTTGCTGCACTGATCGGATAAATCGGATAAATCCCTTCATAGATACCGCAAAGCGCCGCGGTATCCGCTGCGTCCGCC
>CAKQWL010000148.1 GCA_934278965.1 uncultured Clostridia bacterium
CGCATATGCCGCCTGCACTCGTTCCCAGCCTTCCTGTGAAAGCGGATATGTTTCACGGCTGTGCACAACAGTCACATCAGCGACACTTTCCCCAAAAATCGCTGCATACGCGCAGAGCGCAGTGGCATAAGTTCCGTACGGTGACGCGTGTTCCCCGTCTGTCCAGTACATGTTAATTTCCGGATGACTGCGGCTCACTTCCTCAAAGATCCTGCCTACCGGATTCAGGCGAATGTTTTCTTTCTCCGCAAAGGATTCAAAAATTTCATACATTCCCGCCTGATGCTCCGGAAATTTTTTCTCCGCCCACGGCACCGTCTGAATCGGTACGGTTCCGAAACGGCGCGCCATCTCGGCAATCTCGTGACCGTCGCGATGGGTCTCCTCCTTCGTCGGCGGCGCTCCGTGCGCTGCCTGCTGCATCACAAGGAAGTCATAACCTCCGTACATCAGCTCAAAACGCAGCTCGATCATATGATTCAGATGCCACCGGTATGTAACCCCGGACTGCGCGATCATCCGAACCTCAACCTCTTTTCCCCGATCACGGCAGATTTCCTGAAACAGGAGCGGCATATCATTATAATAAGTATGACTGTTCCCGAGGAAAAGCACCTTCACGGCGTCCGTTCTACTCATCTTTCTTACACTCCTTTTCTTTTTCTATCCCTTTTCAAAATCATTCTATCGATCTATTTATAAATCCAGCTGATAATCTCCGACCTGAATCTTTCCGGCCTTTTTCAAAATCCGATCAAAGAAGATCGACAAAATCGCCGGAAGAACAAAATGAAGAAGCAGCACCAGAAGCAATACCCGCACAGAAAATCCCATGGCAGTAAAGGTTCCGATTTGTCCGACGAGACCGGAGGTCCCCATTCCGGAGCCTGCCGGCAGATTCGTCATTTTGAAAACACAAGTGGAGATCGGTCCAAGCACTGCGCTCGCCAATGTCGGCGGAACCACAATCCACGGATTTTTGATGATATTCGGCACCTGCAGCATAGAGGTCCCAATACCCTGCGCGATCAGCCCTCCGACACCGTTTTCCTTAAAACTGATCACCGCAAAGCCTACCATCTGCGCACAACAGCCGACCGTAGCAGCACCTCCTGCGATCCCGGAAAGCCCCAGCATAATGCAGAGCGCAGCACTTGAAATCGGTGCAGTCAGCACCAATCCGACAATTACAGATACCACAATTCCCATCAAAAATGGCTGCATATCCGTTGCATTCATGATCAATTTTCCAAGCCCCGACATCAGTGCTCCGATCGGAGGCCCGAAGATTTTTGCCGCCAGCATCCCGGTCACCAGCGTCGTTGCCGGTGTCACGATGATATCCACTTTTGTTTCTTTGGAAACCGCCTTACCGAATTCCGCACCGATTGCTGCTGCAAAAAAAGCTCCCGCAGGGCCTCCGGCGGAAGTAAATCCGAACACCGTTGCCGTGATGCTTGCCCCCATGCTGCCCGTAATCGCACTTGCAAAGAGAACGAGCGGCGGAGATTTCAGTCCCCATGCGACAGCAACGCCGATCGCCGGCCCCATCATTCCCATCGCCAAAGTTCCCGTTTCGATGCAGAACGCGGAAAACGCCGACGGAGCGCTCCAAAGCTCAACTTGTTCTCCGATCGTTTTGATGATCAATCCGATCAAAAGAGAGGAAAAAAGCCCAAGTGCCATGGTCGACAATGCGTCCTGAAAATATCGCTTTGCCGAAAACTCGATGTCTTTTCTCGCCAGAAATGCCTTTACCTGATTCATTATTCTAGTCTCCTTTTTATTTTTCGCTTACCCTGCAAAATTCGGCCGTGCCGCTTCTGCAGATCCGCTTATTTCTGTCCGCTGTCTTTCTACGCCCGATTGGAAAGCACGACTCCCGTCAGCATAATAACGAGCCCGATGACCGTATAAATATTCCATGGGTCTCCGTTGCACAAAATTCCCGAGAGGACCCCCGTCAAGGTTACCAAATTCAGCTGCAGCGCAGAGGCAACATGCGCCGGAAGCTTCGCAACCACCAGATTAAAGACCATAAAGCAAAAGAAGGTACACCCCAGACCAAGGAACATCAC
>CAKQWL010000149.1 GCA_934278965.1 uncultured Clostridia bacterium
AGGCGAAGGAACAGCCGCAGATGGCGGAGATCGTTGCAGCAGGTCCGGGAACAAAGGACGAGAAAATGGAACTTGCGGTCGGCGATAAGGTAATCTTTTCCAAGTATGCGGGAACAGAAGTAAAATACCAGGGAGAAGAATACATCATCATGAAGCAGGAGGATATCCTCGCAAAGGTTGACTAATCGATCATCGGAAAGAGAAAAAAGAGAAGAGAAGATTCCGCGGCAGTCCGCGGGATTTGAAAGAAAAGAGGGATTTGAATATGGCAAAGGAATTACATTACGGCGAAGACGCCAGAAGAAAGCTGCAGGCAGGTGTGGATCAGCTTGCAAATACAGTCAAGATTACACTGGGACCAAAGGGCAGAAATGTGCTGCTCGAAAAGAAGTTCGGTTCTCCGCTGATTACGAATGACGGCGTGACGATCGCAAGAGAGATTGAACTGGAAGACCCGATTGAGAATATGGGTGCACAGCTGGTAAAGGAAGTCGCGACAAAGACCAATGATGTGGCCGGTGACGGAACGACGACCGCGACCCTTCTGGCACAGATCATTATTAAAGAAGGATTTAAGAATGTAGCAGCAGGCGCCAATCCGATGGTGCTGAAGCGCGGAATCCAGAGCGCCGTAGATGTGGCGGTCGATGAAATCAAGAAGCTGTCCCATACGGTGGATTCCAAGGAGGCAATCGCACAGGTAGCTTCCGTTTCCGCTGCCGATGAAGCAATCGGCTCTCTGATTGCGGAGGCGATGGAAAAGGTCGGCAAGGACGGCGTTATTACTGTAGAGGAATCCAAGTCCATGGGAACAACCCTGGAAGTGGTAGAAGGAATGCAGTTTGACAGAGGATATCTCTCCGCTTATATGGCAACGGATACGGACAAGATGGAGGCGAGCCTCGAAAATCCGTATATTCTGTTGACCGATAAGAAGATCACGAACATTCAGGATGTCCTTCCGCTTCTGGAGCAGATCGTTCAGCAGGGCAGAAAGCTGCTCATCATTGCGGATGACGTAGAGGGTGAGGCTCTTGCAACACTGGTGCTCAACAAGCTGAGAGGTACTTTTGACTGTGTCGCTGTCAAGGCGCCGGGCTTCGGCGACAGAAGAAAGGCGATGATGGAAGATATCGCGATCCTGACTGGCGGTACGGTGATTTCCGAAGAAATCGGATATGATCTCAAGGAAGCGACACTGGACTTGCTCGGCACAGCAGCTTCCGTTAAGGTTACGAAGGAAAATACAGTAATCGTCGGCGGTGCCGGTGATGCAGCGGATATCTCCGCAAGAATCCAGCAGATCCGGAACCAGATCGAAGATACAACCTCCGACTTCGACAGAGAGAAGCTTCAGGAAAGACTTGCCAAGCTTGCGGGCGGCGTAGCGGTTATTCAGGTCGGTGCGGCTACAGAGACAGAGCTGAAAGAGAGAAAGCTGAGAATTGAGGATGCACTGAACGCAACAAAGGCTGCCGTAGAAGAAGGCATCGTTGCCGGCGGCGGTGTGGCGCTGGCAAACGCGATTCCGGCAGTTGCGAAGTATGTGAAGACACTGGCCGGTGACGAGAAGACCGGAGCGGCCATCATCATGCGTGCGCTGGAAGAGCCGGTAAGACAGATTGCTGAGAATGCGGGCTTTGAAGGAAGCGTTGTCGTAGCAAAGGTAAAATCCAGCAAGAGCGGTATCGGATTTAATGCGGCAACAGAGCAGTACATGGATATGATCACTGCGGGAATTGTGGATCCGGCAAAGGTAACGAGATCTGCGCTCCAGAACGCAGCATCCGCATCCGCAATGCTTCTCACAACCGAGAGCTGCGTAGCGGACATTCCGAAGGATGAGCCGGCAATGCCGATGGGCGGCGGCATGGGAGGCGGAATGGGCATGATGTAATGCCCTAATGCCGGGAAGAGCAAGCTTCCCTGTCCCGAAAGAGAAAAGGGGATTCATAAGATAAGAAAAGAGCGGACTGTTTCCGAAAAGGGACAGTCCGTTTTCTATATGCACGGCTCCGCGCTTTCCGCTCGGCGGGGCCTTCTCAAAGGGATTTATTTTTGCATTTTACAGGCATTGATGTTACAATAAAAGAAAAAGAAGAAAAGGAAGTCTCAATGAAAGTAAAAGCGATATGGAAGATTTTGATCTTACTGGCGGTCATCCTCTTGGCGGTCTGTTCGGTGGTCGTATGTTATTTTGACCTAAACGGTACTGTTGAATTTCGGGATGACAAGACAGCGCTTGCGGAAACCGATAAAGATGCACTGATCATAACACTGCCGAAAAAGGGCGAACTGGCGAAGATGGAGGATATCCTTTTCGGCTGTCGAGAAGGGGAAAAGACAGAAGAGGAAAAGGATGTTCCGGTAAATGTTCCGGGTGAAGGGGAGGCGCAGGAGCCGGAAACACCGGACGGAGAAACCGGAGACAGCGGCGGATCGGGGAACGGACTTCCGACTTGGAACGCTTCCGGAGAGTATTCTCAGGAGGTTGACATTTTGGTTCTAGTTAATAAAGAGTATCCGGTCGATGAGAATTATGTGCCGGTTGACCTTGTTCAGTTGGATTACCGCGCGTCCAATCGCAGCTCCAAATGGCAGGTGATGACGCGGGTCGCGGCGGATGCTTTCAATAAGCTGTGCGCGGACGCTCTCGCGGAGGGACATGAAATCGTCGCAACAACGGCGTACCGCTCTTATAATTTCCAAAGCTATCTTTATAACAGTTATGTCGAAAAAGACGGGCAGGCATTGGCAGACACCTACAGCGCGCAGCCGGGAAAAAGCGAGCACCAGACCGGGCTTGCGACGGATGTTTCCTCTCCGTCGGTCGGATACAGCCTGACCAAGGAGTACGGGGGCACCCCGGAAGGAACGTGGCTTGCCGAGAACTGTTATAAATACGGATTCATCCTGCGCTACCAGAAAGGAAAGGAAGAAATCACCGGATACATGTACGAACCATGGCATATTCGTTATGTAGGACAGGAGGCAGCAAAGGAAATTTGGGAGAAGGGACTGACCCTCGAGGAATATTTAGGAAAAGCACCGGATTCCGCCGCGAAGAAAGCATCGGAATAGGGAGAATGCGGACGAGGATAAAAAAGAGTTGAAAGAAGGAATCGTCTGCGATAAAATATACAGTTAATACAACTCGAAAAAGAGACCGCTGTTTTACAGAAAAAGAGGAGGAAGACATGGCAGAATTCTACAAAGAACCTTCAAGAACTTTCAGTGAGTACCTGTTGATACCGGGATATTCTTCGAAGGAATGCCGGGCTGAGAATGTAAGCCTGCGAACACCGATCACAAAATTCCGAAAAGGGGAGGAACCGGCACTCAGCATGAATATTCCGCTGACATCTGCCGTGATGCAGTCCGTTTCCGGAGATAATTTGGCGATTGCGCTTGCGAAAGAAGGAGGCGTTTCCTTTATATTTGTGTCGCAGTCGATTGAAAGTCAGGCGGCGATGGTGCGCCGCGTCAAGAGCCATAAAGCCGGCTTTGTGAAAAGTGATTCCAATATCCGGCCGGATCAGACACTGGCGGACATCCTCGCCCTCAAAGAACGCTCCGGACACTCCACCGTCGCAGTGACTGATGACGGAACTGCGGAAGGACGCATGGTAGGCCTGGTAACCTCCAGAGATTATCGTGTGAGCCGGCTGCCGCTCGATACAAAAGTGTCCGAATTTATGACTCCGTTTGAAAAACTGATTACGGCGCCGGATGGGGTGTCCCTGTCGGAGGCCAATGATATCCTCTGGGATCATAAACTGAACGCGCTGCCGATTATCGATGAGAACCAGCGGTTGATCGCGTTTGTATTCCGCAAAGATTACGATTCACATAAGGCAAACCCGGATGAACTTTTGGACGACCACAAACGGTATGTGGTCGGCGCCGGGGTCAACACCCGGGATTATGAAGAACGCATTCCGGCTCTCGTGGAGGCCGGGGCGGATATCCTCTGTATTGACTCCTCTGAGGGATTTTCCGAATGGCAGAAGGAAACGATTGATTTTGTCCGCGCCAAGTACGGGGACCGTGTGAAGATCGGCGCCGGAAATGTTGTGGATAAGGAAGGATTCTATTTCTTGGCAGAAGCCGGGGCGGATTTTGTCAAGGTGGGCATCGGCGGAGGCTCCATCTGTATTACGCGTGAAACAAAGGGCATCGGGCGGGGACAGGCAACCGCGATTATTGATGTGGCAGAGGCGCGGGATGAGTACTTTGAACGCACCGGAATCTATATTCCGATTTGCAGCGACGGCGGACTTGTCTATGATTACCATATGACACTGGCACTGGCAATGGGCGCGGATTTTCTGATGCTCGGCCGGTATTTCGCCCGTTTTGACGAATCGCCGACAAGCAAACTGAATCTCAACGGCACTTATGTCAAAGAGTATTGGGGTGAAGGAAGCAACCGGGCAAGAAACTGGCAGAGGTATGATCTCGGCGGGGACAGCAAACTCAGTTTTGAAGAGGGTGTGGATTCTTATGTTCCATACGCGGGCTCTCTCAAAGATAACGTACAGCTCTCACTCAGCAAGATGAAATCCACCATGTGCACCTGCGGCGCGCTGACCATTCCGGATCTCCAGAAAAATGCCAAAATCACACTGGTATCGGCGACCAGCATCGTCGAAGGCGGCGCGCACGATGTCATCCTGAAAGATACATCCAATAATGTGAGATAATAGAAAGATAGAGGAAGACAGAGAAGATGAAAGAAGAAATGATCCTTGTACTGGATTTCGGAGGGCAGTACAACCAGTTGATCGCGCGGCGTGTCCGGGAATGTAATGTTTACTGTGAGGTACACCCGTATACACTTCCGCTGGAGGAAATCAAGGCGAAGAATCCAAAAGGCATTATTTTTACCGGCGGACCGAACAGCGTGTATGGAGAAGATTCTCCGCAGTGCAATCCGGAAGTTTATAAGCTTGGAATTCCGATTCTCGGACTTTGCTACGGGGCGCAGCTCCTGGCGCATCAGCTCGGCGGAAAAGTGGAGACCGCGCCGGTCTCCGAGTACGGCAAGACCGAAGTGGAGGTCGCATCCGATTCCGTTCTTTTCCGGGATGTCAAAGGGGAACCGGAGCTTCCGGCAGCACCCGGTTTTGTCAAGACCATCTGCTGGATGAGCCATACCGATTACATCGCGCAGGTCCCGCAGGGCTTCCGCATTACAGGCAGAACGCCGGTATGCCCGGCAGCCGCGATGGAAGATTCCGAAAGGAAATTTTACGCTTGTCAGTTCCATCCGGAGGTGCTTCATTCCAAGGAAGGCATGACGATGCTGTCTGCGTTTGTCAAAGAGGTCTGCGGCTGTACAGGCAGCTGGCAGATGGGCTCCTTCGTCGAAACGACCATCGAGGAGATTCGCAAGAAGGTCGGAAACGGCAAGGTGCTGTGCGCGCTTTCCGGCGGCGTAGATTCTTCCGTAGCTGCCGTCCTTCTTTCCAAAGCGGTCGGCAGGCAGCTGACCTGTGTCTTTGTAGATCACGGACTCCTTCGGAAAGATGAGGGAGATGAAGTGGAAGCTGTATTCGGACCGGATGGTCCGTACGATCTGAATTTTATCCGCGTGAATGCGCAGCAGCGGTTTTACGATAAGCTGGCCGGAGTAACGGAACCGGAACAGAAAAGAAAGATTATCGGAGAAGAATTTATCCGGGTCTTTGAAGAAGAAGCGAAGAAAATCGGCGCAGTGGATTTCCTTGTGCAGGGAACCATCTACCCGGATGTAATCGAAAGCGGACTCGGAAAGTCGGCCGTGATTAAGTCGCACCACAATGTCGGAGGCCTTCCGGATTATGTGGATTTTAAGGAAATCATTGAGCCGCTCCGCATGCTCTTTAAG
>CAKQWL010000150.1 GCA_934278965.1 uncultured Clostridia bacterium
ATAATACTCTGGAGATTCTGCCAATAGCCCGGAAAATCCGTCATCAGCATCTGCGAAGCGTTTTTCACCTCCGGGACAATCATTGTCAGGATGATGACAATGATCCCCGCCACAATTCCGAGAGAAATCAGGATGCTGAGCGGTCTGCGCATGCGTTTCCAAACCTTTCCGCCTTTTTGATCCGGGATCACAAAGAGCCTTCTTTCGATTCCCCGTACGCAGACATTCAGGATAAACGCGATGGCAACCCCTACAATCAGCGGATTGATCAGCCACAAAATGTAATTGATAAAAGACAGTACGCTTTTATAATTGATGACCGTCCACAGCATGAGAAGCCCTACTGCAATGATAAAGATGATTTTTTTGACATTATTTTTATTAAGATCCATTCTGCTCCCCTTTCCGATCCCCGCAGCGGTTCTTTTTGCCGCGGGCGGCCCGTATTCTCCTTTAATATATTATTTTACCATAAAAAAATTGAAACTCCTACTATTTCTTTCCGATTTCCGTGACCGCTCGTTTTCATCCCTCATATATTGATAGAAAGTCTGCCTGCCGGCAGGCTTACTCTACTGCGAAAGAGGGATCCCTATGGCATTCACGACCAGAGAGCTGTTTGCACGGCTTATACAATGCGAGGCCGGCGGTGAAGGCGAGGACGGTATGCGCGCCGTCGCGACAGTCATCATGAATCGCGCTACCGTTCCCTACGGCGAATTTGCCCGTGTCAGCAACGGCGGCGATGTTCGGCGAATTATCGAACAGACGAATCAGTTTGTCTGCATGCGCACCTCTGTCGGCGGCAGCTATAATCCACAGAATATCTATAATATGACACCCGATGATATTCACTACGAAATTGTTGATTGGGCTATGGCGGGCGGGCGGCTTCCGGGGATTGACAATGCACTTTTTTTCTTCAATCCGTACAGTGAAAGCTGCCCTGTCAATTTCCCGACCAATGTCGGCGTCATCCACAATCGCATCGGAGACCACTGCTTTTATATCCCAACTTCTTACTATACGGATACCTAAAGCAGCGAAAAGGCCGCCGAATCGACGGCGGCCGCCAAAATAAAAAAAGAAATGAGGATTTCAAGATGGCATCATACTGCAATACACCACACCTGAAACGAATCGAAAAAATCCGGGAAAAGCGCTCGGACAAGGAGACAGTTTCAAAATTTCAGGAATCGCAAATGCCTTCCGAAAATTTATCCGAAAATATCTTCAGCTCTCCTTATTCCGGATCCTTTCCGATGCTGGCGCGTCCGGATATGACAGAACTCGTCACACCGATCCCGTGCAGCAGCGGCGAAAACTGCTGGAATACATTTGATGGCGGCACCTCCTCCGGCGGATTTTCATCCAACCCTTCCAGACCGGACTTAGCGCCGATCGGAGACACCTCTTCCCCGGACTCCCCGTCCTTCGAAGTGCCCTCTCATCCGCTTCTCCCACCGGGATACAAGGAGACGCTGACTTACAGCTCTCTTCAATACCTTTCCGGATTTTACAGTACACAGATCGGCCGATATGTCCGCGTCGAATATCAGACTACATCCAATTCACTGGAATACATTCAGGGCTTCCTTGTCGGTGTCGGCGCCAATTATCTGCTTTTGCAGGACACCGTCACCGGGAATGTGACGGCGATTGACTCCTACTCGGTCAAACTGTTTCATGTCTACTACAACTACAGCATCGAAGGCTTGCTGGACTGATCGGATTTGCTTTGACCGCCCGGCTCCGGAGACGATGCACGGAACAGATAGCGGCGAAGAGCGCTTCCGTCAAACGGAATCAGCGGGTAAAGGTACGAGGTCCCGATAATGGTCTTGGTCGATGCCATGACCGCCAGCAAGAGCACGATTGCCGCGGCGGCACCGATAAATCCAAACAAAGAGGTTCCGATCAAGGTAAGGATCCTGGAGAATTTTATCGCATACCCGATCTCAATGCTCGGCTGCGTAAAGCTGGCAAGCGCGACCACCGCCATGACCAGGATCGTCTGCGGGATAAACCATCCGGATTCTACCGAGAATTCGCCCAGGATGAGTGCCCCGATCACGGAAAGAGACATCCCAAGGGACTCCGGCGTATTCAGCGACGCTAATTTCAACCCATCAATCGCTACTTCCAAAATCAGGAACTGCCAGAAGATCGAAATGGCAAAATCAGTATCCGGAATAAAAAAGCGAATGCCCTCATAGACCGGAAGATATTCTTCTGCCATCAGCAGATACAGCGGCGATGCGAACAGCGTCACAAAAATATTGAGGATCCGAAGCATCCTGAAATAATTGCCGGTCAACAGAGGAAAATAGTAATCATCTACATCCTGCGTAAAATCAAAGATGCAGGCCGGTAAGAGGATAACTGTCGGCGTATTGTCAACAATTACCGCAATTTTTCCCTCATTGACATGAGCCGCAACTATATCCGGGCGCTGTGTATAGCGCACCTTCGGAAAAGGATTCAGGTGCAGCAAGAATTTCTTCCAGCGTTTTTTTTCTCCGGTCCGTACCAGAGCTTCGATCAGCGTTTGCTCGGTCATCGTCAAGCTGTCAATCCGGATACCATCCAGAAGCGTGCCGAGTCTTCGGACGATACGCAGATCCGCCGTATCCTTTCGGTACACCAAACAGGTATCCGTACGGCTTCCGGAACCGATAATGTGGCTTTCAAAGATCAGATTGACATCGCGGATCCTGCGGCGCACCAAGGCAATATTCGTCATAAAACCCTCTGTAAACCCATCCTTGGCACCGCGCAGGCTCTTTTCCTTCGTCGGCTCACTGATCCCACGCATCGGATACTGTCTTGCATCCATCAACAGGATACGGTCCAGCCCATCCACGACGACAGCAAATAATCCTGTAAAGATTTTTCGGAGGATAACCTCCATGTCGTCCTCCGCCGAAGCATCCGGAAACGGGAAAAATGATTTCAAAAAATCGTCCGCATTCAAACCCTCTTCTCCATTTTTTTCCGGAAGCTTCATCAAAAAATCTAAAACAAACTGCATGCTTTCTGCCCGGACCAGCCCGTCCACCGCAAAAATGGAAGCTTCTCTTCCCTGAATCCGGATTTTTCTTTCTGAAACATCAAGGCTTTGCCCGACGGGCAAAGCCTTTCTAAGTTCCCTGATGTACGCGCTGTACCGATTCCAATGTTCCTGTCCGCCCATACGGTATCGCCCTCCTCCGCTTTCTCTTTTCCGATAGTTTTCCCGAAAGAGGCCGTTCT
>CAKQWL010000151.1 GCA_934278965.1 uncultured Clostridia bacterium
CACCACACTGTCTGTTTCCCTGCTGCTTCCCGCTTTATTTCCGCAGGCCGTCATGCCGACAAGCAGGAACGCCGCAAGCAGCAAAGAGATCATTCTTCTCTGATTCATATTCGAATTTCCTTTCTTCTTTCATCTCATCTGTTTTTCATCTGTCCGCAGCGCCGCCGCAGGACCGATCCATGCTGTTTTCTGCCCAGCAGATGAAGTCATCATCCTCCTTTGCAGAAAAAAAGAAAGGCGCATGCCTTGTCTTTCTGACAAGCCACACGGCCTTCCTGACCTTTTACTATTTTGAATACTTTTGCTTTTCTCTTGTTTCGGATGCCGCTTTACTGCCGCTTCGATGTCATCTCGGCAAAAAACATCACCCCATCTGTAAAATCCTAAAAATGCTTCGGCTTCAGCCTCGCTTCTCTGCTCTTCCTGAACAGCACTGTCATTTTATCATACGAAAAGCAGCCCTGTCAACGGATTTTCTCACACCTGCTTGGCGTTTTCATACAGGAAATCCAGGGTTTTTTGAAGCAGCGCCGTCATTTCAATGCTGTTTTTCACACTGGCATCCTCAAAGCTCATACCGGTTGCCTCTTCAAACGCTTTTTCATCCTGCACACCCTGTGCTGCCAAAAGCGAATCCTTCGCTTCAGCAATAGAGGCTTCATCCGTTTCAATGTTCGCCGTCCTGGCTAAAGCGAACAGTGCCATATCCTGTGCCACCATGTTCTCGGCGTAATCTTCGATCTGCTGATCGAACTCTTCCGCCGTTACATTCATGGAACTCAAAATTTCTTCATAGGTTGTGCCATAGGCTTGCGCCAGGGTTTCATAATAATCCTTCTGCCGCTTTACCATTTCGTCCAGCTCTTTTTCCGGATACTTCTTGACCTCGCAGCCGTCAAAAAACTTCTGCCAGACCACCGCCTTATCCAGATCGACCGAGTCTTCATATCCGTTCACGGCGTTCACAGTCGCTGTAAACACGACCGGCACTCCGGCAAGGTCCGGATTAACGGAATAATTCTCCGGAAATGCAAGGGAGAGTTCCCTTGTTTCCCCGACCCCCATTCCGATCAGACCGGTTTCAAATCCATCAATAAAGGCCCCGGACCCAATCACCAGATTCGGGTTTGTTCCCGTTCCGCCTTCAAATTCCTCTCCGTCAACCCTGCCGATGTAATCTACCGATACCGTATCTCCGTCCTTCACCTTGAGTTCCGACGGTGTGTACTCAATCCCTTGATATTCTCCGATCGTAATATACTCCGAAAGATCATAATCATAATCAAAGACTACTTCCTCTGACTTCTGGCCGCATCCCGCCAGTCCCGTCAGCAGGAGAAGGGTAAGCAGAAAAATTCCTATCCTCTTTTTCATTTTGTTCTCTTCATCAGGGATCCCGTCCCTGTCCTTTCCCGATATTTGCCTGTTATTGTACCATAAAGCCGATTCCGTGAAAAGTCTTTTCACCGATTCCACAAGAAATCTCTACCAGCCTCCGCCGCCTCCGCCGCCGAAGCCGCCGCCCGAAAAGCCTCCGCCGCTTCCGCCGGAACCGCCGCCTCCGGAAAAGAACCCTTCTCCGCTCTCATCGGCCGGAGGAATCGTCAGATTCTCACTGATCGCATCAGCGCAGGAATGGAACGAATCCATAAAAATCCAGGTATTGAATACAGGATCTCCTACCCCGTACCCGCCGTGATACCACGCCGGAGGTTCTGTCGCGATTCCCTCAAAATTCTTTGCCCAAACATCCGAAAGCCCGAACACATAAGCGTACGGAAGGATATGATAGAAGTATGCCGGATCGGAAGCCGCAAGCTTTTCAATGCGGTCCTGCTCGGCCACCCGTATAAACTCCTTAAAGCCCAGGAGACGCCCAAGCATCGATGCGCTGTTCTTTGTCCTCTTGAGCATGACTCTTGTAAACATCGCCGCCATGACCGAAGCCAGCACCCCCGCAAGAGCACCGGAAGAACAGCCGTAAAGGAATGCCGCCCCTCCCGCCGCTGTAAGCGTTGCCGCGGCAGCGATCAGGTAGCCGACAAAGCCCATTGTCCGGTATTTCGCCTTCGAATAAACATATTTTTTGTCATAAGCCGTAAAAGCGAGCAAATATCCGCATACAGCAACGATCCCGACAGGGATAGCAAACCACCCTGCATTAAAGTCGTACATCGACGCACCGGAAAGTCCTAAGGCCGCGATCAGCGGTGCCGCAATCAGCAGAAAACCTATTCCCCGCGCAAGAACAGAGCTCATCGTATAAACACGGCTCTCTTTTTCCTGCTGATATTCTTCGGCAAGCTCTTCTCGCGCCGCATCATAGTGCGGATAAAATTCTCCGGAAAGCTTTTCCAGATCCACCTGACTGCCGCTCTCGAAAATTCCGTCAAACAGTGCTGCCGCAAAGGTCTTCTCTTTTTCCGGAAGCTCTTTCTCTTTCCGAAGAATAAAAGTGCTCTCTTCTTTGCCGAGTGCGCCGGCCAGACCACCTTTTTTCTGTTTTTTTTCTTCAATCGACAGATATCCGTGATCCGCAAAATACAGGATCATCGAAATCAAATCTTCTTTATCCGCACTGCCATCCAGCAGATAGCCGGCCTCCGCGGGTGTGATCCCATCCGGCGGATAAAACTCCACGGTTTGTACAACATCGGGATCTCTTCCAAAGACATACCAGAGAACCGCCGCAATCACCGCGGCAGCAGCGCATACCGCATAAAGGAGCGGGATCGCCCATTTCGTATTTGCGGCACCGACAAAATATCCATCCGGAAGCTCGATCTGCACCGTGATTCCTTCTCCCGCATCCAGATTTTCGGATACGACCGATACTGTATTTCCAGAGATTTCTCTGGTGCTTCGGTCCTCATCCGCCGCACCGTAACTGCCGGTATAAACAAAGACCTTTTCGGCATCAAATGCCTCCGGCATATGAACCTCTGCCTGCGCATATGGGATGGCCGTCTCCCATCCCTGCGGGATCACATTGTAATAGAAGAAATCCATCGTATCCAGCAGATCTTCGTAAAGAATGCAGTCATAGGTAATCCGGTATACCTGCGGTCCGCTGATCAGCGTATCCGCACTGCCGATACGGATAACGAGATTTCCATTCTCCGTATCCACCTCATACTCATACCCTTCCACAAAGACATTCTCAATTTTCATCCGGCGATCCACTTTGAGAAGCTCTCCGTCCTTCTCCATATATGCGGTCCCGCTCATCGGAATATACCGGTAAATCCCGTGGCCGCTCCCGAATGCGTCAATCCGGATCTCTTCTGTCACGGACAGCGTCGCGTCCTTATGCACATCAATCGAGATCGAATAACTCTCGGTATCGTAAAATACGTCCGCGGAAGCCTCCTGCGGACAGGCAAAAATAAAAAGCAGGAGAACGAGGAGAGCGGCAAAACACGCTCCCGTTCTCCTATTTTTTGAATTAGAACTGTACTGTAACATTGTTTCTCTCTTCCGGTGATGCCACCTCGAACATCGCCATTTCTTCAAATTTGAAAAAGTTTGCAATGAGACGGCTCGGGAAAGTCTCTCTTTTCGTATTGTATTCCCGAACGACCGCGTTATAGTATTTGCGCGCATTCGCGATCTCGTCTTCGATGTCGGAAAGCTGCTTCTGCAGATCGATAAAATTCGTATTGGCTTTCAGATCCGGATACGCCTCCGAAAGTGCAAACAGCCGGCCGAGAGAACCCGTGATTGCTTCCTCTCCCTCCGCTCTGTCATCCATCGTCTTTGCGCCCTGTGCCTGATTTCTCGCCTGAATAACCTTCTCCAGCGTTTCCGATTCATGTGCCGCATACCCTTTTACCGTGTTCACGATATTCGGGATCAAATCGTATCTTTTTTTCAGATAAACATCCATCGTAGCATACGCCTCGTCAATCTTGTTCAGCATTTTAACAAAATTGTTGTAGGCATCCAGCCCATAGGTCACGGCAATCACCACGATCGCCATAATAAGTCCAAGTGTCAGCATTTTTTCTTCCCTTTCTTTTTTCTTTGTATTTATTTTTTGGATCGATTTCCTTGCCTTTTCTTCTCGTTTTGAAGCCTTTCCCGAAATCGTCTTATCCTTCCTGCACTATTCTCCGATCCGCCAGTCAATCGGGGTTTCCCCCTGTTCTTCCAGGTAAGCATTCGTTCTGGAAAAATATCTTCCGCCGAAAAATCCGTTATGCGCCGAAAGCGGCGACGGATGCGCTCCTGTGATCACAAAATGTTTCGGATTCGTGATAAGCGGCTGCTTCGATTTCGCGTTCGCTCCCCACAGTAAAAACACAATCGGATGATCCTGCTCATTCAAAACGGAAATAACACGGTCCGTAAAAATCTCCCAGCCTTTTCCTTTGTGTGAATTTGCCTGTCCGCGCCGCACCGTGAGAACTGTATTCAGAAGGAGAACCCCCTGCTGTGCCCATTCCGTAAGACAACCGTGCGGTGCCGGTTCGATTCCGAGATCGCCTTTCAGCTCCTTCATGATATTGACCAGCGACGGTGGTTTCGGGACACCCTTTTTCACCGAAAAACACAGCCCGTGCGCCTGACCCGGCTCATGATAAGGGTCCTGTCCCAGAATCACCGCCTTTACCTTGCCGCACGGCGTATACCGAAGTGCATTAAAGATATCATACATATCGGGATATACGGTAGTGCTTCGATACTCCTGTACCAGAAATTCCCGCAGCTCACGGTAATACGGTTTGTCAAATTCCCCTAAAAGCAGCTGATCCCAATCCTTTCCTATCTGTCCAATTCGATTCTCCCGATTCTTAATTCTTCAGGCTCTGAAGCGGCGCCGGAATGCGTCCGCCTCTGCGGATCATAACGGCAGGGGATTTCGTGCTTATCTTCATCACCGGGCCGGATCCGAGAAGACCACCGAATTCCAGTTCCTCACCATCTGCGATGCCGATCGCCGGAATGACGCGTACCGCCGTTGTCTTCGAGTTGACCATCCCGATCGCTGCCTCATCAGCGATCATTGCCGAAATCGTTTCTGCCGGTGTGTCGCCCGGAATCACAATCATATCGAGGCCGACCGAACATACCGCCGTCATCGCTTCCAGTTTTTCAATCGACAGCACTCCGCTTCGAGCCGCTGCAATCATCCCGGCATCCTCGGTCACCGGAATAAACGCACCCGAGAGTCCCCCTACCGCGGAGGACGCCATAACACCGCCCTTCTTGACAGCGTCATTCAGCATAGCGAGCGCCGCGGTCGTTCCGGGACCGCCGCACTGCTCCAGTCCGATTTCTTCCAGAATATGTGCTACCGAATCCCCGACAGCCGGTGTCGGCGCAAGGGACAAATCAATGATTCCAAACGGCACTCCGAGCATCCTGCTGGCCTCGCTTCCGACAAGCTGACCCATTCTTGTGATCTTGAATGCCGTTTTCTTGATGACATCCGCTACTTCCGAAAGGCTTGCGTCCTTCGGCATCTTCGCCAGCACCGAACGGACAACCCCCGGACCGGATACCCCGACATTGATGACGCAGTCCGGCTCTCCCGGACCGTGAAAGGCCCCCGCCATAAACGGATTGTCTTCCGGTGCATTGCAGAACACAACCAGCTTTGCCGCGCCGATGCACTGCCTGTCTTTGGTTTTTTCCGCAGCTTCCCGGACAATCTTTCCCATCAGCTTCACCGCATCCATGTTGATACCGGCCTTTGTGCTTCCGATATTGACCGATGAACAGACAAATTCCGTTTCGGCAAGCGCCCGCGGAATGGCCTCGATCAGTTCCCGGTCTCCCACCGAAAATCCTTTCTGTACCAACGCGGAAAACCCGCCGATAAAATTCACTCCGACATCTTTCGCTGCCCGATCCAGCACCTTGGCATACTTGACCGGATCCCCGCCGGACACCGCTGTGAGCATCGCGATCGGCGTAACGGAAATCCGTTTATTGACGATCGGAATTCCGTATTTCTTTTCAATGCTTTCACCGGTCTTAACAAGATCCTTGGCAAGGCGGTATATTTTCGCGTAAATCTTTTCACACGAACGATCAATATCGCTGTCCGCGC
>CAKQWL010000152.1 GCA_934278965.1 uncultured Clostridia bacterium
ATTGTATTCGGCTTATGGCGCACAATGTGGCCAGCGATTATTTTGAGGAGAGACACCGGGAAAACGAAAGCACTCGGGACAGTCTGATCGTGCTGAATGTTGAGGAAAACCGCAATCCGGTTGAGGAGCAGGTGTTCTCCTCTGATATTGAGAAATATCTGCAGGAGGCTTGCGAGGTTCTGAAGCAGGATGAGAAGGAATTGATACGGATGCGCTTTACTTATCAGATGAGCGCAAAGGATGTTGGGAAAATTTTGGAGCTTTCCGAAGGCGCAGTGCGCATCAAACAACTGCGGATCCTGCGGAAATTAAAACGGGAAATCCTCCGCTTAAAGGCGGAAGAGGAAAAATAAAAGAGGTAGTCAAGATGAAAAAGGAAAAAACCAGAGACGAATTTGATATTCAGGGGAGCAGCATTCTCTCTGACGAGATCATGGAAAAGATTGCGGAAATCCTTGATGAAGAACTGACTGCCGACCTGGAGCGGTATGCCAAAATGGATGTGGAAATACCGCCGGAGCATGATCGAAAAATGCTCGAGATGGCCCGCAGATGTGATCGTGAAAGAGTACGGGCAAAACGCCGGACCGCATGCCGAAAGGCGGTCCGCGTTGCGGCCGTTTTTCTGGTGGTCATGCTTGCACTTGGCGGAATTGGGATGAGTTCGTCGGAAGCATTCCGCATGCGAGTGTTTAATCTGTTTGAGAATAAGGAAGACGATGCGGTTGTTTTGAGGAACGGAAGTGAGATGGAAATTCTAAAAGGGTGGTCTAATTATTGGTATCCTGAATATTTACCGGAAGCGTATTATTTATTTGCTGCAGATGTTAGTGAATTCGGTAAGGTGATGTGTTTTAATACTGCTTCGGGCGATGAAGTCCGAATTTATGAAAGAACGCATAATCGACAAATTTCAGTAGATGTTGATACAAACAAATATAAGCAGCTATACACTAAAGAATATGAGATATACGTGTTCTGTGACAGCGAAAATGATACAACAGATATTATTTGGATGCCGGATGATGCCACTACATTACAAATTTTAATTTCGGGAATACAAGATGATGAAACAGTTTCATCAATTATTCAGAATATGCGGTATATACAGTAAGTTAAAAAAAATTACATAATATTTAATAAAATCATGTAACAGAACCTCCTTTTTTCCGTATTAGTTTACGAAAGAGAAAAAAGGAGGTTCTTCTTATTATGAAGAAAGTAATGATCGTTATTTGTGTGTTAGTGCTGGTATTATCCTCTTTTTCTGTCGGGTTTGCGGCAGAAGTGGATAAGGTGACCGAGGAAGAGGCTTTGCGGTATGTTGGAACACATGCCCACATAGAAACTTTGACAATCAGTTCTTCGGGGTATGCAACAATGCTTGCAGAGCTTATTCCAAAAACAAGTTCGTCAATTGATGAGGTCGTCGTTACGATTAAGTTAAAGAGTCCGAGTGGAACTTATGTTTATAACAAATCGCATGATGCGAGTTGGTCACAAACATATTTTGAATATCAGGTTTCCAAGGGTAAACAGCTTTCTAGCAAAGGCCTGTATACCATGAGTGTGACTTATAAATGCTACAAAGACGGAAGTTTAATTGAAACGATTTCTGGATCGGCAGCAGACACTTATTAATTTCTCTCGCTGCGCGGACAAGCCGGTCTGCGCGTAAAGCTCGCTCGTAATATTTCTTTCTGTGAGGTACCATATGAAACGATTAAAGAAAGCAAAACTGCGTCCAACGGATGAGATCCGGCAGGAAATCGATGAACTCAGCCAGGATCTGTATGAGTATACGGAAACTGCGGGGGCAAGGTATGGTGAAGTCCGGAAGAAATATCATGAAATACGAAGCAAGATGCTGGATATGGTGGACGAGATCCAAAAAGACCCGTATCCGGGGCATCTGCGGTGGGGCCGATATGCCTGCTATTTGTTCTTAGCATTGGCATGGGCGGTATTTATCGCGGCGCTGCTCCTTGGCGGAGAATATCATACGTATGATCCCGGCCTTATCCGCACGAGAGAGGAGGCGATAGTCAATTTGATTGTTGCTGTGCTGATACTTGCCTGCATTGTGATATCGTTTATTAGTCTTGCGGATGTGATTTTCATTTTCTACAAGACAAAGAAGTTAAAGCTAATAGAGTTGATTATAAGCATCACCTCGTTCGTTGCTTTGCACATGATGTCATGGCTCAACGCAAGCATACTTCCCAAATACACACTCTCACAAATTGAGAGATTCGTTGAGTCGCTGCGAATCATTTTGTAAGCAAGACTACATACAGCAGGAAGCCCGCCCGGGCAGAACAAAAAACGGGCGGGTTTCTATTTTTTTGTAAAATGACAGCAGCACGGGTAGTAAGAAGGGCGAACGCGGGCATACTAAAGAGAAAACAATCAAAATAAATGATAGAGAAAGGGAAGTAAAAATGGGAAGAGCAGAACGGGCGGCTGTGCTGACCGCGGTACTGACCTCGTTTGTGGTAACCTTCATGGGAAGTGCGCTGAATTTGTCTGTCCCGGCGATGAGCAGGGAATTTGGTGTCCGGGCAGGGACAATCGGCTGGGTTGTAACGATTTATATGCTGGCGGCCGCGGCGTTAGCTGTGCCGGCAGGGAAAACCGCGGATCGGACATCACGGAAAGGCGTTTTGGTGATCGGAATCGTATTGTTCGGTGCGGCGTCTATTTTTGGCGTTTTTGCGGGCGGAATGGTTGGGGTCGTAACGGCGCGCGGCGCGCAGGGAGTCGGCGCGGCGTTGATCTTCGCGACGAGTCAGGCTATTTTGATGCAGGAGTGCGGCGGAGAGCGGCGCGGAAAAGCGCTCGGATATGCGACGGCGGCAACTTATACGGGTCTTGCGATGGGGCCGGTTGTCGGGGGGATTTTGGAGCACTGGATTGGCTGGAGAGCGATTTTTGGTATGGCATTTCTCGTCAGTGCGGCAGCACTTTGGGTCGCTGTGCGGGCACTGCCCGCGCGCCGACCGGATCGGAAGGACGCCATTTTTGGAAGAGGCGCGGCGGTGGATACCTTTCTCTATATCGGGGCGATGACTGCCTTTATTTTCGGATTGACGGAATTCACCCGTGTCAAGGCGGCTCCGTACCTGACCGCTCTCGGCGTTGCGTTCGGGATTTTTTTTGTGCGCCGGATGCTGCGCGCCGACGCACCGCTTCTGGATGTCCGCTTTTTTGTGAAAAACCGTGGGTACGCATTTGCGAATCTGGCGGCCCTGCTTCAGTACGGCGCGACTTATGCGATCAGCTATCTTTTGTCGATTTACCTGCAGGAGGTCAAGGGATTTACATCGCAGACGGCGGGCTTCGTGCTAATCGCATCGCCGCGTGTGATGGCGCTGCTTTCTCCGATGGCGGGAAAGCTGTCGGATCGGATTTCACCGGCAAAAATGTCCTCGGTCGGGATGGCGGTTACGGCAGGTGCTCTGCTTCTGCTGCATTTTACAAAAGAAGAAAGTGCCGTTTTGTTTTTTGTGGCTTGTCTGGTGCTTTCCGGACTTGGTTCGGCATTGTTCAGTTCTCCGAATACGAATGCGGTATTATCGAATGTGTCCGGTGATGCGCTCAGTACGGCGTCTTCGGTGCTTGCGACGATGCGTTCATTCGGTCACACGCTCAGTATGGCAGTGGTCATGATGCTGGTCGGAGTTTATCTGGGCGAAGCGACGCTTCAGGAGGCTTCTTCCGATGCTGTCGTGCAGACGGCGCGCACAGCGTTTTTGGTATTTTCCGGCCTGTCTGCGGCGGGCGTTTTGCTCGCTTTCTGTTCGGGACGAAAGGAGCAGGACACCGGGAACGGAGACGCCAAAGGAAGCGTAAAATGAAGGCGGAACAAAAATAAAGGGATTTTCGTCAGAGGGATAATATTATATAATAGCAGTAAGTGAAAGAATGCTGAAAAAGGAAGTTGGAAAAGGAGAGAAGGAAACGATGAAAAGGGTAAAAATGAAGAAAAGAAATTGGCTGCGGGCGGCGGCTGCGCTTCTGGTTCTGGTGATGTGCGCGGCGGTGGTGGGATGCGGTCAGGATGAGGAGAAGAAGGACGGGCAGCTGTCTTCCTTAACCTTTACGACGGAGGATTTTCCGTTGATCGACGGTGCGACGGCGCTGGCGCCTTATTACGAGCTGATGGCTTCTAAAATGCTGAATCTTCCGCTGGAAGAAGCGCGTCAGTGGGTGCTCTGCAACAAGACGGACGGCGCTTACGAGAACCTGATCAACGGCAAGGTGGATATGATTTTCTGCTCGATGCCATCGGAAGAACAGCAGGCAATGGCGGATGAGAAGGGTTTTGAGTTTGAAATGACGCCTTTCCTGAACGGAGGGTTTGTTTTCTTTGTGAATAAGGACAATCCGGTAGACAGTCTGACAGTAGAGCAGCTTCACGATATTTATGCCGGAAAGATTACCAACTGGAAGGATGTCGGCGGCGAAGATGCGGAAATCATCGCCTATCAGCGGCCGAACAATTCGGGAAGCCAGACCGGCATGTATCATTATATCATTTCGGAAGATGAGATTATGGAGGCTCCGACCGAAATGAAGATTGCGGAAATGGGCGGGATCGTCGATGCCGTGGCATCTTATGAGAATTCCGAGGGAGCAATTGGATATTCATATTATTACTATGTAACAAGCATGCATTATACCGATCAGATCAAGCTCCTTGAGATCGACGGTATTGCGCCAAGCGACGAGACGATTGCGGATGGAACATATCCGATTATCAATCCGTCTTACGCGATTATCAGCGCAGCAACGCCGAAGGACAGCGCCGTTCGGGATATTCTGGATTGGCTTGTCAGTGAAGAAGGACAGGAAACGGCGCGCGAAGCCGGATATGTGCCTCGTTTGCAGTAACAAGGGCACAGTTCCGAGACTGAGACTGAAAAAAGAAAAAAGTGTGTGGAGAGAAGGATCATGAAAAAGAGTGATAGAGAGAAACGGCCGGCAAGAGTCGGAGTGGTGGTGCTGATTCTCGCCCTGCTGATTTCCGCGGTCGGCTGCGGCACAGGCGGAGGAGAGACGACGGCGAAACATCTGGGGAACAAGGTGAAAGCACCGTCAGGGGTAAAGTATTTCACCCAAAACAAGCTGACGACAGAAACAATCGCAATCAATTCAGACGGCAGCCCGAGGGACCCGGATCTTCCGTCGCCTTACGATTACGACCAGATGATTCCGTCGGAGAAGGCAAAATGGAATAAGAAAGACATCTTTTTTTCGGGTTCGTACATTCAGATTTCCGGATTGAAGAACAAGGAATTGGAAGAAAGTATCAATGATCGGCTTCGCCAGCTCTGTATGGACAATCTGGAAAGAATTCCGGCCTATCGCGGTGCGAAGGCGGAGGCCGGCGGTGAGCCGGAGCTTTCTGCGGATTCGTATACGACTGTAGGAGAGAATGTTTGTCTCAACGACAACAACATCCTGTCGGTCATGCTGTATTCCTCGAAGGCGTTCGACACGAAGATGGCAATGTGGCAAGGTTATTACAGCCAGGATGTGAATTACATAGAGACGCTGAATATTGACCTGAATACCGGTGAGGATATCCCGATTGCAGATGTGTTCTGCGATGATACAGATGCCATCGGATACCTGAACCAAAAAGTTGCGGAAGCGATTAAGGATGGAAACGGAGATGAAGAGGGATGGTTTTACGGAGAATCCCTGAAGATCACACAGCCGTTCCAGGGAATTTCCGAAGATCAGAAGTATTATCTGGCGCAGAGCGGGATCCTGCTGGTGTTCGATTATGATACACCGGGGTTTGATGTGGATTTTTCCTATAATACGCTTTTAATCCCTTATTCGGACGAAGTTGCTGTTACGGAGCGCTTTTATCGGGAGGGAGAGAACCTCTATGTTTCAGATGCTTCTCCGTCGAAGAGATTTCCGTACGACAGCAGCGAGGCGGTTTATTTGGATACCGATGATTATCATCAGCTTAATTTTTCCGACAGCCATTGGTGCAGCATCGAACGCAGAGCTACGACGACGAAGGCTGTGCCGGAATTTATCCAAAAAGAAATGGAAAAGTTCATCCGTGTCGATGACAGTGTGATGAGAGAGAAGCTGCTGAAGGGCGTGCCTCAGGATTCGCTCGAGCGCCAGAACAATAATGAAAGCTCCCTGAGCGGCAGTATTTATCTGGGAGCATACAGCAACAGGATTGGGCCGTTCGTGACAGTATCATATACGGAGGACTTCAATATCTGGGAGGAATTCTACGCAAACGAAGCACAGAGTCAGAATGTTTTTGCAGACGGTACTTCCAGAACAGAGACCTATGATCTCCGAAATGGCAGTGAAAAGGCAAAGATTCTCACCTTTGATGATATTTTCGCCAAAGATGTTGATGCAGAGAAGGTTATCAAGCAGGCGATGATTGATTCAATCAATCAGGAGGTCCGCTTGCGGAACAGCAACCAGAGCGAAGATTCGGAGCTGGGACGGGAGCTTCTTGATTATGACAAAGCGGCGGCGAGCAGCAATCCGATCGATCAGAAAGACCACCAGTATATTGATGAACTTTACGACCGCATTTCTGGCGTTGCCGTACAATGCGATGCGCTGAGCCTTACCATAGATGGGGCAGATACACTTTACAAGGAAATGTACGGTGAGGCAGCGTATGAGGAGCGTGACAGCTGGATTTATATCAATTGTCCGGCATCGATTTATTATTCTCTCGTAGATTGTGAGCAGCTGACGATTTTTGATTATTAAATTAGATTGTAAAAAGGGAGATAGGCAGTGCTGAATTGGCTGAATGAATGGGGAACAGTGACCGTGATCACACTTTGCGTCATTAACTTTATGATCGCACTGGGTATCATTTTCATATAAAGAAAGAATCCGTCCGCGACACTCGCGTGGATCTTTGTCCTGTTCCTGCTTCCGGGATTCGGCGTGATCTGTTATATCTTTCTGTCACAGAATATTTCGCGGCAGAGACTCTTTAAGATGTCCCGTAACGAGGAGTATTTCGCACGGAAGGCGCTTCGGGAACAGGTCGAAGAAATGAAGTCGGGGCAGTATCCGTACAGTGACGCGGCTTACACCTGGCGGGATATGGTGCGCTTGAATCAGACATACGGCGGGGCCTACTATACGCAGGACAACAAAATGAAGGTATTCACCGACGGAAACCGTTTTATGGAGTCGCTGCAAAAGGATATTGAGAACGCGAAAGATTCCATCAATGTGGAGTTCTACATCATCAAAAATGATGAGGTGGGGCGCTCACTTCTGCGGCTGCTGGAAGCAAAGGCGCGGGAGGGCATCGCGGTACGCCTTTTGATCGATGCGGTCGGCGGACGGGAAATTTGGGAAAGCACTCTTTCGGATTTCAAAGAAGCGGGAGGGGAGTATGCCTTTTTCTTTCGCCCGCGGCTTCGGGTCATTAACTTGAAATTGAATTACAGAAATCACCGAAAGCTGGTCACGATTGACGGGAGTATCGGTTATATCGGCGGATTTAATATCGGGCGGGAGTATCTCGGCAGAAAACGTAAATTCGGGCATTGGCGGGATACGCATCTTCGCTTCAAGGGGGGATGTGTACGCGATATTGACAGCCGTTTTCTCCTGGATTGGCGAACGGCATCGGGAGAAAATATACCGCTTGCGGCGGCCTGGTATGAGCCGGCGGAAGCGGACGGGAATATGGGGGTCCAGATTGTCAGCAGCGGTCCGGATTCTGAGCGGGAAGAGATCAAGCGCTGTTATATGAAGATGATCACAACGGCGCGGCGCAATGTGTATATCCAGACCCCGTATTTTGTACCGGATCAGAGCATTTTGGAGTCGCTGAAAATGGCAGCGCAGTCCGGAGTCGATGTACGGCTGATGATCCCTTGTATGCCGGACCATATGTTTGTAT
>CAKQWL010000153.1 GCA_934278965.1 uncultured Clostridia bacterium
CAGCATCGTTCCCATGGCGGTATTTCCGTCGATGTTCGCATTTTCCCGCTTGATTTCGTTATCCTTCGCTTCTTTAAAGGTAAGATCCTCATAGATCTTCATCAAGCGCGTATTCATCTCACGGATCCTCGTACGTTCCGCACGGTACAAAATAAATTCCTTTGCTGTCCGCGCGTGACCGTTTTCAATCAGAATCTTCTCGACAGCATCCTGGATCTGCTCCACAGTAGGCGTCTCGTTATGGCACACCTCCAGCAGGTAAAGTTCCACCTGTCTTGCCAGGTATTTGGCCATATCCCTGTCATTTCCGCCAAGCACCTGCGCCGCCTGGAAAATAGCCTCCGCAATCTTGTCGATATTGAAATAAACCTCTCGGCCATCCCGTTTAATGATCTTCTTGATGCTGTCCATGCTCTTTCCTCACTCTCCTTCTAAATATGAAAGTCGGAGCCTAAAGGCACAAGATGTTGTGCTCCGCACCGACTGTCGTCCTTAATACTATACAATTTTTTGTCCCCTGATGCAAGAGCAAAACGCCACTTTTTTTCATGGAATTTAAGGAAAAAACTGCCATACGGCAACCTTTATCTCTCACTTCCCGGAAACAAACCTGTTTATAGTTTGCTAAACAAAACAGATCCTTTCGTCGTTTACATAATTTAATTACTGTGAATTATAGAATGCCCTCCGCTGCCCTTTCCAGCAGATTAACAAATTATGAAGTTTTCGCGAAAAAACTACAATTTACAAAAGGGTTGTGATATGATATAGGTTGTTTTTACGGAGAAAATACAGAATTGAAAAAATACAGCCACAATGGCATAAAATGAGGTAGATTATGAAAAAACAAATCGTTCTTCTTCTGACCGTACTGCTGGTCTGTTCATTTTTCTTTTCCTGTGCGGAAAATCCTGAAAAAGAAGCAGAATCTGTACTGTCCAAACAATATGAGGAATGCATTGCAGCTTTCACAGAAGCTGATGATGCAGCAGATATGAAAGATTATCTTTTAGATTGGGCCAATGCCAATAAAATCAAGGTTTCCTTTGACAAAAGCGGCAATGTTATTATGTCCTCCACCGCATCCGACGGGTACGGCGAAGCACCATCTGCGATTCTTCAGTGCACACTGGATCCAGATCATATTGAAAATACGGCCCTTTCTGTCAGCACCATTCAATATCTGCTCCGGGATACAGAAGCGCACGGCTTCCTGCGAGCGCTCTTTACCGCGGACGCGGACGGAATCGAGAATGTCAGTCGAAACTACCTTTCAGCATCCAATTTTATCAGCTTGGATTGGCATGAAAGCGGCGAGATCTTAGTTGGCAGCGCCGGAAGCGAATATTATACAATGAAGCAGCCCCTTGCGTGGAAGAAACCTTCTTATACGCATGCCTACCGGATCGAGGTTACCGGACCAGACGGAATTTCCTGCAGTGAATCACACCATCCAAATCCGATTCGGATTATCGGAAACCTGCTGGCACAGGCGCAGAGCCGCGAAATCTTACTGGAAATTGCTGAATTCAGCGGCGGCAGCAGTGCGGATACTTATCCGGCCAATGTTTCCTGTACCATTCTCGTGAACCAAAATGATATCAGTAAGTTAGAAAAACGCCTGCAAAATGCAAAAGATGATTTTGAAGAACGCTATACACCGGATGAAGCGGCCTACTCTTTCACTTTTACGGAAACGGAAGCACCGGCGCAGGTTATCGAATACCAAGATACGGCAAACCTGATCAGTTTCCTTTATACCTGCATCAGCGGAACATATCTCAAAGATGATGCCGGTGAAGTGATCGCTCTCTCCAATATCGGCCGCATCAGCGCCGACAGCGATGAACTGGAGATCGAGGTCTGTACCCTCAGCAAAAGCACCGATATTCTCCGGGAAATGAATTCCGTTCTTGATACGGTCTGCGGCCTTTGTGATATCTCTTATACGATGCGCGAAGGGACCCCGATTTGGGAAGATTTGACGATCGTCGATGACGGAAAATATTCCGAATCCGAAACTCTGGAAAACAGTTATCCGGAAAATTCCGCGCTTGTTGATGCCTTGGATCAGCAGTATTCCGCTTTATTCGGAAAAGAAACCAAAAAAGTGCGCGCTTTCGAAAAAACGGCCTGCTCCTTTGCTGCACAGAAGATCGCTTCCATGAATGTGGCCGCTTTTGGTATTACAAAGGAAAATCACCTTTCCGAAACAGAAGTACTCGTTCAGTATCTAATCCACACAAAATAAGATAAAATGCCGAGGCGCAGTTTTCGATTCCTGCTGTCCTCGGCATTTTTATTCTATTATCGTCTATCAGCTTGTTTTTTTATTTTACAAAATGAATTCGAGACTCGTCATACCGATCCTCCTGCGGACGACTCTCCGCCGGGATGCCGATCGGCAGAACGGCAAACGGGGCGAGCGTTTTCGGCAGGTGAAGGATTTCCGAAACGATTTTCATCCGATCCTCCTCCGGAGCAATGCCGATCCAAGTGGCTCCCAGCTGAAGCTCTGTCGCGCGTACCAGCATGTTTTCAACACATGCCGCCATATCGATTTCGGCAAACTGCGGTGCCCAAAGACCTTCTGTCCGCCAGCACGGAACAATCGCAAAATCCGCCGTTTGGATAAATCCCGCATACTGATGAACTTCCGAAAGCCGATTCAGAACCTCGCGGGACTGTACAACATAAAATTCCCACGGCTGCTGATTTCCGGCGGACGGTGCTGCGCAGCCCGCACGAATCAAGTCACGGATCTTTTCTTCATCAACCTTCCCCTTTTCGAACTTTCGAACACTGATTCTCTCAAAAATCGCGCTCATATCTTTCTTTCCTTTCTATCTGTATTCCTCTTATTTCCATGTTTTT
>CAKQWL010000154.1 GCA_934278965.1 uncultured Clostridia bacterium
GAAATATCCGAGGCATCGGCATTTTTCTTTTGAATGTACATTCCTATCCGAAATCCTTATAATTTCTTGAAAACTCGCCGTTTTCTGTGCTATAATAATTTGTTGCACAAGGAGGAACGCACATGACTGATTACACCGGCTACACCAGCCCATTATCCGAACGGTATCCCAGCAAGGAAATGAAGTATCTGTTTTCACCGGATATGAAATTCAAGACCTGGCGCAGACTTTGGATCGCGCTTGCGGAGGCCGAAAAGGAGCTCGGCCTTGACATTACGGAGGAGCAGATTGAAGAGCTCCGTGCGCACAAAGATGACATCAATTTTGAAGCGGCCAAAGAACGGGAAAAAGAGGTCCGCCACGATGTCATGTCCCATGTGTATGCTTACGGCCTGCAGTGCCCGAAAGCAAAGGGAATCATCCATTTGGGCGCAACCAGTTGCTATGTCGGCGATAACACGGACCTCATCATTATGACCGAGGCACTTCGCCTGATTCGAAAAAAAGTAATCAATGTTCTTGCCGCCCTTGCGGAATTTGCGGAGACCTACAAGGATCTCCCGACACTTGGATATACACACTTTCAGCCGGCACAGCCGACAACCGTCGGAAAGCGCGCCTGCCTTTGGATGAACGAACTGCTTCTGGACCTGGAGGACATCGATCATGTTCTGGATACCATGAAGCTCCTCGGAAGCAAAGGAACAACCGGAACACAGGCCAGCTTTCTGGAACTGTTTTCGGGCGATCATGAGAAGTGCAAAGAGCTCGATAGGCGCATTGCAGAAAAAATGGGATTCTCCGCCTGCTACCCGGTCTCCGGACAGACTTATTCCCGCAAGGTTGACAGCCGCGTGCTTTCTGTCCTTTCGGGTATCGCGCAGAGCGCTCATAAGTTCTCGAATGATATCCGCCTGCTTCAAAATCTAAAAGAAATCGAAGAGCCATTTGAAAAGCACCAGATCGGTTCTTCGGCGATGGCTTATAAACGAAATCCGATGCGCTCGGAGCGCATGGCATCTCTTGCCAATTATGTCATCAGCACGGCAATGAACCCGGCGATCACCGCGGCAACGCAGTGGTTTGAACGGACGCTTGATGATTCCGCCAATAAACGGATCAGTGTCAGCGAGGCATTCCTTGCCGCGGACAGTATCCTGGAACTTTATCTCAATGTTGCCGGCGGTCTTGTCGTTTACCCGAAGGTCATTACGGCACATTTGATGGCAGAGCTTCCGTTCATGGCAACAGAGAATATCCTGATGGACGCAGTGAAGGCCGGCGGTGACCGGCAGGAACTGCATGAAAAAATCCGCTCGCACTCTATGGCGGCGGGAAAACTCGTGAAAGAAGAAGGAAAGGCGAACGATCTGCTTGACCGCATCGCCGCCGATCCGGACTTTCATATAAGCAAAGAGGCTTTACAGAAGGTTATGAAGCCGGAGAATTATGTCGGCCGGGCAGCCGTGCAGACAGAAGAGTTTCTAAACGGGGTCATAAAGCCTATTCTCGCGGAGAACAAGGACGCTCTCGGTATTACTGCCGAGATTAATGTCTGATCCGGACAGCCGTCCTCTCTTCCGCATCAAAAGATAGGAGGAATCAGTTATGATCAAAGCAATCGTAGGCGCCAACTGGGGCGACGAAGGAAAAGGAAAAATCACGGATATGCTCGCATTTGAATCGGACATCATCGTTCGTTTTCAAGGCGGAAGCAATGCGGGACACACCATTGTCAACAATTACGGGAAATTTGCCCTGCATATGCTGCCGTCGGGTGTTTTTTACGGGCATACGACCAGCGTCATCGGAAGCGGTGTTGCCCTGAACATTCCGTTTCTCATCGATGAGCTGCGGGCACTTGAAGAAAAAGGCGTACCCGCGCCGAAAATTCTCGTTTCCGACCGTGCACAAGTCGTGATGCCGTATCATATTCTGTTTGACGGGTATGAAGAAGAGCGTTTGGCCGGAAAATCCTTCGGCTCAACAAAATCGGGCATTGCTCCGACTTATTCCGATAAGTACGCCAAGATTGGTTTTCAAGTGTGTGAACTGTTTGATGATGAACACCTGAAAGAAAAATTGCAGAATGTATGCGTACAGAAGAATGTGCTTCTTGAGCACCTCTATCACAAACCGCTTCTGTCCGCAGAGGAACTTTACAAGACCTGCGTGGAATACCGAGAAATGATCCGCCCGTATGTTGCAGATGTTTCAGCTTTCCTTTATGAAGCTGTCCGGGACGGCAAGAATATTCTTCTGGAGGGCCAGCTCGGCGCTCTCAAGGATACCGATCACGGCATCTATCCAATGGTAACAAGCTCATCGACGCTTGCCGGATTCGCTTCTGTCGGTGCCGGACTGCCGCCGTATCTCATTCAAGATGTTGTTACCGTTATTAAAGCTTACTCCAGTTCGGTCGGAGCAGGCCCGTTCGTTTCGGAGCTGTTCGGAGAAGAAGCCGAAGAACTGCGGAGAAGAGGCGGTGACGGCGGAGAATACGGTGCGACCACAGGCCGGCCGAGACGTGTTGGCTGGTTTGATGCGGTTGCTACCCGCTATGGCTGCCGTCTGCAGGGAACTACCGAGGCCGCACTTACGGTACTCGATCCTCTTGGATATCTGGATGAAATTCCGATCTGCGTCGCTTACCAGCTGGACGGCAGGGAAATTACCGATTTTCCGAACACAAGAGATTGCTATAAAGCGACTCCTGTTCTGAAAAAAATGCCGGGATGGAAGTGCGATATCCGCGGCATCCGCACTTTTGAGGAGCTTCCGCAGGAGGCGCAGAATTATGTGGATGAGATCGAACGGCTGATCGGTTTTCCAATCACGCTTGTTTCCAACGGTCCGGGCAGAGACGACATCATTCACCGCACACCGAAATTAAAAAAATAGTAAAAATAGAAAGCTGAAAAGAAAAGGGGCATAGGGATATGTATCAAGAAGCGCTTCGCCCGGCATGGGTCGAAATCTCTCTTTCAAATCTGACACACAATATCCGGCGCATCATCGAAAAGGTCGGAAGTGCAGACCGGATTATCGGCGTCATCAAAGCGGATGCCTACGGGCACGGCGCAATACGCACAGCAGAAACCTTACGGCAAAACGGGATTCTCCGTTTTGCCGTTGCTAATCTAACCGAAGCGATTGAGCTGCGGAACGCTGGATTTGCCGATGAACAAATTATTGTTCTCGGACTTATTCCCTCTTCATACGCGGACTTCGCCGCAGCTTATGATCTGACCGTTGTCTTGTGCAGCAGCGAGAACGCTCTGGCCTTTTCCGAAGCGGCACAAAAGAGAGCCTGCACTGTCAAAGCTTTGATTGCCGTCGATACCGGCATGGGGCGCATTGGCTACCTGGCCGAAGACGCGGCCTCTGCCGCGGCGGATATTCGAAAAATCTTGTCTTTCCCGTCCCTTGAAATTCTGGGACTCTTCTCTCATCTTTCAACGGCGGATGCTGCGGACAAAACCTTTTGCCGGCATCAGGAAGCGCAATTTCTCGCTTTCGACCGCACCCTTCGGGAAAACGGCCTGAACCTCCCAATCCGCACCCTCGCCAACAGTGCCTCGATCACCGAACTTCCGGAACTGATTTTTGACTTTGTTCGCCCGGGTATTATTCTTTACGGATGCTACCCATCGGCAGAAGTAGATCACGCAAAGATCGACCTGCGTCCGGTGATGTCCGTCAAGGCAGATATTGTGCACCTGAAGGATGTTCCTTCCGGATTTTCCATCAGCTATGGACGGGCATTTACCACAACTCGGCCATCCCGGATCGCAACGATCGGGATTGGTTATGCCGACGGGCTTCCGCGCGCTTATTCCAAAAAAGCACGCGCGCTTGTAAATGGTATGTCCGTACCGATCGCCGGAAACATCTGCATGGATCAATGCATGATCGATGTCACAGATGTCCCAAGCTGCAAGATTGGTGATGAGGTCATTCTCATGGGCAGCGACGGACAGAACCAAATCACCGCGGAAGAAATCGCAGAGGCCACCGGAACGATCAATTATGAGGTTCTCTGTGCTTTCGGCCAGCGGCTTCCGAAGATCTATCTTCCTTAAACTTAAAATCAGCATTCCTCTATTGTCTGAAACACGATTAAAAAAAATTACCTGAAAGGAATTTTCTATGCGCATTCAGCTATCGGACCATTTCACTTATCCAAAACTGCTTCGCTTCGTACTTCCGTCCATCGTTATGATGATGTTTTCTTCTGTTTACAGCATTGTTGATGGCTTTTTCGTTTCTAATTATGTCGGGAAAACGGAATTTGCCGCAATCAATCTGATTTACCCATTCTGGATGATTCTCGGCGCACTGGGTTTCATGATGGGGACAGGAGGCGCTGCGATCGTCGGAAAGACGCTCGGTCAGGGCAACCGCACCATGGCAAACCGATATTTTTCTCTGTTTGTCTATGTGACACTAATCATCGGTATTGTTGTCAGCACGATTGGCTTTTGCCTGGTTCCGTCTGTAGCACGCATGCTCGGCGCGGAGGACAAGCTTCTTGAAAGCTGCGTTCTTTACGGACGAATTGTCCTGAGCTGTCTGCCGTTTTATATGCTCCAGTATTTGTTTCAGTCCTTTTGCGTCACGGCCGAAAAACCGCAGCTTGGACTTCTTTTTACGGTTATCGCCGGCTGCAGCAATATCGTATTTGACGCACTCTTTATCGCGGTGTTCGAGTGGGGACTTGCCGGAGCGGCGATTGCTACTGCAATCGGACAAGTTCTCGGCGGTCTTCTGCCGATTCTTTACTTTGTTCGAAAGAACAGCAGCCTGCTGCGGATCGGTAAAACCCAATTTTACGGCAGTGCTCTCTTGAAAGCGGTCACCAACGGTTCCTCTGAATTTATGGTGAATGTCGCGGCCTCGATCGTTGTCATGCTGTACAATTTCCAGCTGATGCGGCTTGCCGGTGAAAACGGCGTCGCGGCCTATGGCGTCATCGGATATGTTTCTTTCTTCTTTATCGCGATCCTTTGGGGGTATTCCGTGGGATGCGCACCGATCATCAGTTTTCATTACGGTGCGGAGAATCACGAAGAGCTGAAGAATGTATTCCGAAAAAGCATTATCATCAATCTAACAGGCGGTTTTCTTTTGATGATGATTTCCGTTTTGCTTGCCGGTGTTTTGGCGAAGATTTTCGTCGGATATGACCCTCAGCTTTGTGAAATGACAGCGTACGGCCTTCGTATTTACTGCATTTCCTTTATTTTCAGCGGTGTCAATATCTTCGGTTCAGCGTTCTTTACTGCTCTCAACAACGGACTAATCTCTGCGGCCATTTCATTCCTGCGAACACTAGTATTCGAATGCGGCAGTGTGTTTTTAATCCCGTACCTGTTCGGGCTTACCGGTATCTGGGCCTGCATTATCGTCGCGGAAATTGCCGCGATTTCGGTTACAACCTTCTTCCTGATTTTAAAACGGAACGAATATCATTATGTATAAGACGAAAAAAGGGGTGCCAGACCGCTCGGTCCGATGCACCTCTTTCTTTTTTTATTGCCTTACTGAATCTATTTTTCTTCTATCCCTGTCTTGCTCTATCTTGTTACCGTGTTTAGGAAATCACGGAGGCGTTCACTCTTCGGATTTTCAAAAATCTCTTCCGGTGTCCCTTCCTCAACAATCTTTCCGGCATCCATAAAAAGAACCCGGTCTGCCACATTTTTCGCGAAATTCATTTCGTGAGTAACGATAATCATAGACATGTGCTGTTCCGCCAACTTCTGCATTACGGAAAGTACGGTTCCTGTAATCTCCGGATCAAGTGCGCTGGTCGGCTCGTCAAACAGCATCAGATCCGGCTCCATCGCAAGCGCCCGCGCAATCGCGATACGCTGTTTCTGTCCGCCCGAGATCTGCGCCGGATACACATTTTTCTTATCCGCCAGTCCGACAAGTTCCAAAAGCTGCTGTGCTCTTTTTTCAATCGCATCCTTCTTGATCCCCTTCACCTTGATCGGTGCATAGGTGATATTGCCGAGACAGGTCATATGCGGAAAAAGATTAAAATGCTGGAAAACCATCCCGGTTGTTCCATACAGCCGAATCTCTCCTCCGCTGATTTCCTCCAGTCCGTTAATGCTCCGAAGTAATGTGCTCTTTCCCGAACCGGACGGTCCGATGATCGCAACGATTTCACCCTTTTTCATGGAGAAGCTGACATCATTGACTGCGTTCGTACCCGCGAACTTCTTCACGATATGCTTCATTTCGAGGATCGTCTCTCCCGTCGCCAGTCCTTCTCGGATCTCCCGAAGAACGACGGTATTTCCTTCTTCCTGTTTCTTTGCCATCAAGCAGCCTCCCTCTGATCGTATAATGAGTATTTCTTTTCAAGCTTATTGGAAATCAGGGTCAATACGAAAGTGAAGATCAGATAAATGACCGCTGCCACAAGGTAAGCCGTCGCGTCCACATCCCGATTGACCGCCCCCTTGGAGGCCTTCATCAGTTCTCCCAGGGAAATCGCGGAAGCCAGTGCGGTATCCTTTACCAATACGATCGTCTCATTAGATACCGGCGGCAGAATGATCCGCATGGTCTGCGGCAGGACAATTCCCAACATCGTCTGCGATTTGGAAAGTCCGAGTGCCTTGGCAGCTTCATACTGCCCGCGGTCCACACCGTTGATGCCGCCGCGGTAAATTTCAGCGAAATAAGCCGCGTAATTCAATACGAAAGTGACAACCGCGGTCGTCAGTGCCGGCATTCTCACATCGAATGCGATCGGAAGGAAGTAATAGAAGAAGAACAGCTGAAGCAGCAGCGGCGTTCCTCGAAATACAAATACATAAAACCTGCACAACAGCCGTACCGGCCAGAATTTCACATTGCTTCCGAGTGCGATCGGAAGTCCGAGCGGCTGGGAGAGCACCAGTGTCCAGCAAAACAGCTGAAACATCACCCAGGTGCCGTCCATCAGCGCCGGAAGAATCTTTCCGATATAGGCGGCGGTATCTGCCAGTTCAATTGTAAAGTTCGAAATAAATCCGCTCATTGTTCTTTTTCTGTTCTTCTCCTTGTATTATTCAGTTCCGTTTTTATTTTGAGTTTCTTAGTTTTCGTAATCCTTCAGGATAACGAGATCCTTTCCGAACCATTTCTCACTGATCTTCGCAGCTTCACCGTTGTCAATCAGCGCCTGAATGGCTTCATTGATCTTATCCGCAACATCCTCTTCGCCCTTTCTGCAGCCGATTGCATAGAAATCATCACCGAAGTTGAAGTCGCATGTGAAGAGCGGCTCGTCCATCTTGGAATTCTTGTATTCGCCGAGTACCTGGTCCACAACGATCACATCTACTCTGTCGCCCTGGAGTGCCATGATAGCTTCGTCAAATGTCGGGAATTCCGATACATTCTCTGCATAGAGATCCCATTTATCCGATTCCTGCATCACCTTGAGTGCGGAAGAATCAATCTGCGTACCAATCTTGTAATTTGCCAGGTCTTCTTCCTTTGTGATATTAACATCACTGCTCTTGGACATTACGATGTTGCAGTTGTTGAAATACATCTTGGTCAGTGCCATCTGCTCTCTTCTTTCATCAGTCACCGACATTCCGTTCCAGATGCAGTCAATATTCTTGGAGGACAGTTCCATTTCCTTCGCGTCCCATTCAATTGGCTGGAATTTTACAGCAACGCCGAGCTGCTCGCCGACAGCATTCGCAAGGTCGATGTCGAAACCAACCAGTTCGTTGTTTTCATCCCGGAAGCCCATCGGTGCGAAAGTATCGTCAAGACCGATAACCAGTTCACCCTTATCCTCAATGTAGGCCCATCCGCTGTCATTTGCCGTATCATCTCCACCGCCGCAGCCGGTCAGCGCAGCAGCCGCTCCGAGTACCATTACAAGAATCAGTAAAATTGAAGTTGTTTTCTTTAAAGATTTCATCGTTCCCTTTCCTTTCTCTCTTTTGCTTTGTCTTATTCCGGTCTGTTTTCCGGTTTCCGGCAGCAGGATTTTGTTTTGTTTGTGCTTTTTCGCTTTAGCACGCTAACGCGATAATTCGCTACCGACAAGCAATATATTACCACGGGATTTTTCCGATGTCAACTACTTTTTTAAAGAAAATTTTACTTCATTTTCGTACCGTTTATTTCCGCCGCAATGCTTTGAAAATACTTCTGCCAGAAGCTTCCTTCTCCCGCAGTCTGCCAAAGAGAAAAAGCGTCTTTATGCTGTGCCAGCCACTTTTGATCCAGGCTTCCGGAAAAGTATCGAAAATTCATTTCGACCGCAAACTCGGTCATTTGTCTGCGATCTGTTTCGATGAGACCGCTGTTCGTCGATTCTGTCGTCATCAAGGTCCGGCGCACCTGCTTCTCCGTCTGCTGATTGAAACGGGCCTGCGCCTCTTTCCGCCCGTACCGAACAGAGGAGAAAAAGTAGCGCAGCGCCGTTTTCTCCGACTGTTCCAGCCCTTTTTCAGCGGATGCAGCCCCGGCTGCGACCAGCACGCCGAACCGCTGTGCGCCCACCGTCAATCCCCCGGTTGCAATGTCCCGCAGACCCGCCTCCTGCGCCGTATGCTGCATATGAACATGACCGGAAAGATTGATCCGGACCTGATACTTTTGCAGCAAATCCCTAACCTCCCGGTGATTTTCCAGACAAAAGTGTTCTCCGATTTCGATATGCTGCGGCAGGACGCTCTGATGAGAAGCCGAAATAATCGTCCCTTCCCGTCTTCTCACTGCGGCAAGCTGCGTGTCCGCCCATGTAAGAGTCTCTGCTTTTATTCTCCCCGGTGCATCCTCCGTATTTCCATCCAGTGCGAGAAGAAAAAGTCCCGGCACGATCTCCGCCAGATAACTAAAAGAATGTTCGTCCGCCGCAATCGCCTTTTCCGGCCCGAACGCCGCACAGAGCCTCCGGAAGTCCTTCTGAGAAACGGACTCCGCCGGGTACACCGCATCTTTCCTATAGCAAAATGCTTTCTGATTTGCAATGTCATGATTTCCGGGAAGGACAAAAACCGAAATCCCGCGCTCCTGCACCGAAAGGAGCTTTTGGCAAACCTCCTCCAAGCTGATACGCTCCCCATTAAATGTAAGATCTCCTGTCAAAATCAGCGCAGCGGCCCCCTGCCGCACCGCTTCTTTCAAAAATGCAGAAAAGATCTGCGGCGAAGCCTCTGTCATCTTCGCATCCACCGACAGCACCTGACGAAAATAGCTCTCTCCAAGGTCCGTAAGCGATGGAGCAAGGTAATGAATATCACTTGCAGTAAGTATTCTCTTTTCTTTTCTTATTCCTCTGATCTCCGTGTTTTCCATGTTTCTATTGTAGCACACTGCCGCTTTCCCGCAAAGAACACTCTCAAAGAAATGGGCACGCAAAAGGGCCTTCGTGATCTAAAATCACGAAAGCCCTTTTTGTCTTAGTGCAAAAGTTAAAGTTATTTGGAAATAACCCTCTTTGGCTTACTCTACAGTCTTATACGCACGATAGAGGAATGTCACAATATGTCCCCGCGTGCAGACATTTGCGGTACCAAAGCGTCCATCGCCAATACCATTTGTAATCTCCTTCTCCACAGCCCAGTTTACTGCGTCATAGCAGAACAAACCTTCCGCTACATCTGTAAAGCTTGCTTTGGCCGTGCTTTCCGGTGAACCAAAGGCACGATAGATAAAGGTTACGCCCTGTCCTCTTGTGCAGGTCTCATTCGGTGCAAAGGCATCAGCCGATACACCCTTTGTGATTCCATTCTCAACTGCCCAGAGTACCGCCTTGTAATAATAAGCGTCACTCGCTACATCAGTAAACGGATTCTCCGTTGTTTTCGGTTCCGGGGAACCCATCGCACGCCAAAGGAATGTCACAATCTGCGCACGGGTGCACGCCCAATCCGGACGGAAAGTGAGATCACTGTAGCCTGTGGTAATACCTTTCTTTACAGCCCAGATTACTGCATCTTCGTAATTGGAACCGCTCGGAATATCCGAGAATCCGGAACCGCCTGCCGGGTCCGTGCCCGGTTTGCTATCGTCATTCTCACCCGGCTTTGTGCTTGGTATTGTTCCACCGCCGCCGCTGCTCGGTCTGCTCGGTCTCTGCTCCCAAACGGCATAAAGTGTGTAATTCTTTGTTACATCGTTCAGTACAGCGCCCGGAGCAAAGATTGCTTCCGGAGTCGTTGCTCTTGGATTCTCACTCCAGCCAAGGAAGTTGTATCCACTGCGTGTCGGCTTATCACTTGAAATCGTGTAGCTTCCGCCGCTTGCGATCGGGTCGCTCTTCGCAGGTGCCTTGCTTCCTCCGTTCGCATCATAGCTTACTGTGTAAGTGTTCGCCTTCTGTTCCCAAACAGCGTAGAGAGTGTAATCCTTCGTTACACTGTTCAGTTCCGTTCCGGCTGTAAATGCAGGATCTGCTGCTGTCGCTCTCGGATCTTCACTCCAGCCAAGGAAGTTGTATCCGTCGCGTACCGGTTCATCACTTGTAATGGTGTAGCTTCCGCCGCTTGTAATTGGTCCGCTCTTCGCAGGGGCCTTGCTTCCGCCGTTCGCATCATAGCTTACTGTGTAAGTGTTCGCCTGCTGCTTCCATACAGCATAAAGCGTTACATCCGATGTTCCCATCGTGAATGTCTTTGTTCCGTTTTCTGTGAACTCTGCTGTCGCTGCTGTCGAGCTTCTGTCCCATCCAACGAAGTCATATCCCGCAAGCGTCGGCTTCACACTGAAGTCTACTTCTACTGTCGCTCCCTCTTTGTATGCGCTTTCGTTTGTCGGGATTCCCATTCCGCCGTTTGCATTGTAGCTTACCTTGTAGGTATTTGCCTTCCTCCCCTCTTATTTATTCCTATGTAACCAATCCCAAACGGTCCAGCTTCTTTCGATATTCCAAACCGCTGGTCATCAGATAGATCCGCGTTGTTTCGATGCTGCTGTGTCCCAGCACATCGGCCAGCTGCACGATGTCATGACAAGCCCGGTAAAAAACGCTTGCAAACAAGTGCCGCAGATTGTGCGGAAATACTTTGGCCGGTGCGACTCCGGCTTCACCGCAAAGAGATTTTAATGCTCCCCAGATCTGGCGGCGGGAAAGACTCCTTCCTTCAGAAGTGATGAAAATCTCCCCGGAGGCTATCTTTTTCTGTTTGGCAAACCGCAGCAGCTTACGGCAGAGCTTGTCCGGAATCAATATCGTGCGGATTTTACCTTTTAACATGATTCCCGCCCTGCCGGGCCATATCGTCTCTACAGTAAAGAAACGCACCTCACTGACCCGAATACCGGTCGCACAAATCGTTTCCATCAGAAGTTCTGTCTGTTCCTTCCTCTGACGGTGGGCAGCGGCAAGCAGTCGTTCATACTCGCTCCGGGTCAGTACACGCCCGCCGTCCCGAAACAAACGGCGCTGAATTTTTAAGAATCGCGCCCGCTGTGTCCAGCCGGCAAACCGAAAAAAACTGTTCAATGCCGCCAACATAGAATTGATGGTCACCGCAGCATAACCTTGCTCCAGCAGAAGCTTTTTCCATGCCGTCACTCTTTCCTCTGTCGCTTCTGCCCCATCCAGCCAAAGCGCAAACCGTCTGACATCCCTCATATACTTCTCTACAGTTCCGGCTGCACGCTCCTCTTTCGCCAAACTCGCGGCATAATCGGACAGGGCCTCTTCTGTTATCGCCCGTATCATAAGAAATTCCTCCTTTGATCTCGTCTCCGCGCTCGGAGATCGCTCTTCGGGGTCCCGAAATCGTTTGAGAACCTGTCTTGCGGAAGCCATGTGCCAACCAAAAGAAAGAAGCTTTCCTGCTTTCAAACGAAAGAAACGGCATAGCCGAAGCTATACCGTATCTCCCATCGTAAAACTTTTCTATTCTTTGTTTTCACCGGAAACAGCGCTCTCGCAGGAACAGCCTTCCGCTTTCTCTCCGTTTTCCGGAAATTTCGCGGAAAGATCTGCCGCAAGACTGCATCCGCCGCCTCCGCAGCCGCTGCACCCATTGCAGCCACTGCAGCTGCTCTTCCCGGTTTTTTTATCTCGAATCATCTTCCACAGGATCAGTCCGATCACAACTGCAACCAGACCCCCTACTATGATATCCCCCATGCTCTTCACCCGCATCCGTTTATCGGATGCTCCTTTCTTCGCATGTTTATAATTCCCGGAAAATGTTTCGTTTAATCAGGTTTTCCGGTTTTTTATGCGCCTACGGAAATGCTGCTTCTTGTATTCAGAGTATTATCGTCATATTTGTTCGGACGAACAAGCAGATAGATCATTACGAGTGCAACAACGATCGCCGCTGCTGTACCGATTCCGAATCCGCCGCCGGTTGCCAGTGTAGCGAACTGATAAATCATCAGTGCCACTGCATATCCGAATACAGTCTGATATCCGATCGCGAACCACGTCCACTTCGGGTTGTTCATCTCTCTGCGGATTGCACCGATCGCCGCGAAGCACGGAGCGCAGAGAAGGTTAAATGCAAGCAGTGCGTACGCACCTGCCGGTGTCAGGCTTGTCGCAAGTTGACCCCAGATCTCTTCGCCGGCTTCGGAAACCTCTGCGTAACCGAAGAGGATACCCAGTGTGCTGACAAGGTTTTCCTTTGCAACGAGACCCATAATTGTCGCCGATACATATTCCCAGGAACCAAATCCGAGCGGAATAAAGATCCACGCAATCGCACCGCCGATTACAGCGAGCAGTCCGTTGTTCATATCATCAACCATGCCGAAGCTGCCGTCTGTGAATCCGAAATTGGACAGGAACCAGATGATAACCGATGAAAGGAGGATGATGGTTCCGGCCTTCTTAATGAAGGACCAGCCTCTCTCCCACATGCTTCTGAGAACACTGCCGATCGTCGGGATATGATATGCCGGAAGCTCCATAACGAACGGAGCCGGATCTCCCGCAAACATCTTGGTCTTCTTCAAAATCAGTCCGGAAACGATGATCGAAGCAACGCCCAGGAAATACGCACTCGGTGCTACCCAGCCCGCTCCGCCGAACAGTGCTCCCGCAATCAGGGCAATGATCGGAAGCTTCGCTCCACAAGGAACAAAGGTTGTTGTCATAATAGTCATTCTTCTGTCACGGTCATTCTCAATCGTACGGGAAGCCATGATGCCCGGGATACCGCAGCCGGATCCGATCAGCATCGGAATGAAGGACTTTCCGGAAAGACCGAACTTTCGGAAGATTCTATCCATGATGAACGCAACACGCGCCATGTATCCGCATCCCTCCAGGAACGCCAGGAAGATGAACAGAAGGAGGATCTGCGGTACGAATCCGAGGACAGCACCAACACCACCGACGATACCGTCTACCACAAGTCCGTAAAGAACATCACTGACACCAAGCGACTCCATCAGGCTTCCTACGCCGCCCTGCAGCCACTCTCCCGCAAAGACATCGTTCGTCCAGTCTGTCAAAAGACCGCCGACCGTTGTAACGGACACATAATAAACGACAAACATCACTAACGCAAAGATCGGAAGCGCCGCAAACCGGTTTGTAACGATGCGGTCGATCTTGTCGGAGGTTGTCATCTGATTACGGTTCTTTTTCTTATAGCATTTATCGATGATTTCACCGATCGCTACATATCTTTCGTTTGTAATGATACTCTCGGAGTCATCATCCCAAGCCTTCTCGACTTCCTTGATAATGCTCTCCGCACCGCTCATCACTCTCTTGATTTCTTCCGGACGATCGAGCATTTCTGCGATCTTATCGTCTCTTTCAAAAATCTTCACTGCGTAAAACCGCTTCTGCTGCTCCGGAATGAATGCAGGCAGAAGTTCCTCGATCTTGCCGAGAGCGGCTTCGATCTCCTCTCCGAAAGCGTGCTTCGGCATCGTCGCCTTTCCGGACGCGAGCGCCGCCGCTGCGTCTGCCGCTTCCTTAATTCCGGTACCCTTCAGCGCGGAAATCGTATAAACGGCACATCCCAGCTCCTCCGCAAGCTTCTTTGTATCGATGACATCGCCTCTCTTCTCTACGACATCCATCATGTTGACCGCGATCAGCATTGGGATACCGAGCTCACGCAGCTGCGTTGTCAGATAAAGGTTTCTCTCCAGATTGGTTCCGTCGATGATATTCAAGATAACATCCGGCTTCTCTGCGAGAAGATACTTTCTGGCAACAACTTCCTCCAAAGTATATGGAGAAAGCGAATAAATACCCGGAAGGTCCTGAATCAGCACATCCTTGTGGCCCTTCAGCTTTCCTTCTTTTTTTTCTACTGTTACGCCCGGCCAGTTGCCGACAGATTGATTGGCGCCTGTCAGTGCGTTGAAAAGTGTCGTCTTACCGCAGTTTGGATTTCCGGCAAGTGCTATTTTCGTTGACATTTTCCTTTCCTCCTGATTGAAATGTTTTTGTTAGCTCTCGCTAACCTATCGTCTTAAAAATCGCAGAGCGCTTGATTGGCTCCGCTGTGTTCTCAGATCTGTTCAACCTCGATCATTTCCGCGTCCGCTTTTCGGATCGAAAGCTCATATCCTCTCACGGTCAACTCGATCGGGTCGCCGAGCGGAGCAACTTTCCGGACATCAACGGTAACACCCTTTGTCAGCCCCATATCCATAATGCGTCTCTTCGTCGCGCCAGTCCCATGCAGTCTTAACACCTTGGCCGAAGAACCGCTTTTGATATCCCGGAGCGTCACTTTTTCGTTTGCTTCTGAACTCATTTTTGCTCTTTCCTTTCTATTTCTTCTATTTCATTACAGTCAGCCTGTTTTTAATGAATCTTGATCCGGTATTGGATTCTATTGGATTCAGACTATGATCCTGCTTGCCATTTCCTTGCTCAGCGCTACTCGGGAGTCCTTCACATTCACAATAAGGTTTCCGCCCATTTCGGAAATGACACTGACGCTGCCGCCGACTACAAATCCCAGCGTCTCCAGAAACTTTTTTGTTTCTTCTTTTCCACCGATCTTCTTGATACTGTTTACTTCTCCATGTCCAGCCATCGTCAAAGGCATCCTGTCCACCATCCTTTCACCCGGAACTCTTCTTTCAGACTCCGGCATTCTAAAATCGTTAGCGCCAGCTAACTTCTGTATGTATGTTACCCCATGCTAACACATTTGTCAACACATTTTCCTGCGTTTTTTGCCGATTCTTTTCTTCGAAAATTTTGGAATTACCTGTCGATTCTAACAATTCCGGTGCGACCCTAACGCACCGGCCGATGCCCCTTTTTCCAATGCGGTTTCAGGTGTTCGGACTTCGGCGCATGATGGCGCTCAAAAAGCACCGCCGTCAGCATGGAAACCGTATCGATGACCGGCGGCACCCACATCAAACCGTACAGAGGATAGACCTTGTCAAAAATAATAGAAAGCGGGATATCGAGAACACCCTTTCGCAGCATCGAGCAGACCAGCGCCGCCTTGACCTCTCCGGTCGCCTGAAACTCTGTGATCATTGGGTAGCAGATCGCCATCATCGGCATCGCCGTTACCATCCGCCGCAGGAATCCCGACGCGTAATGAATCGTTTCCGGATCCTGAATGAATAATCCAGCGAGCTGCGGCGCAAAAATCTCGTAAACGATCAGGCAGAAAACCGCGAAGCTGCAGCTGACCGTACATCCACAGCGAAAGGCTTCGCGGCGGCGTTCGTGATTTCCGGAAGCATGATTATACGCCAAAAACGGCAGAAGTCCGCTTGCTACACCCATCGCGAAATAAATCGGAAGCTGATCGAGCTTCTTGATGATGCCAAGTGCTGCAACTGCCGTAACCGCGTATTTTGAAACAAATCTTGACTGAACCGATACCGCCACTACGGTCAGCGCGGCCTGCATCGCCGACGGGAATCCAATCGACAGAATGTTCCCGATGTGCCGGCGAAAATGCCGGAGATGACGCGGCGAAAGGCTCAGTACGGTCGTCCTTCTCCGCAGAATCAAATACCCGACAAAATAGGCCACGGCGGCCGCGGCAGAAATCGCTGTTGCCATGCCGGCCCCGGCCGCGCCGAGTCCGAGCCACCGCGGCAGAATGAAGAAGGGATCCAGGATCATATTGAGCACGCCGCCGGCCGAAATTCCGATAAAAGCATGCATCGCATCTCCCTCCGCCCGCACAAGGTTGGCGAGAAGCGCATTCAAAATCGTAAAGGGGCCTCCGATCACGATGACCCATCTCGTATACGCCATCGCAATTTCAAGCGTATGGTCCGTCGCGCCGCAGAGCATAAGAAGCGGCTTTTCAAAGGAAAGGTACAAAAGTGAATAGAGAATACCCGAAAAGACACCGCACCAAAACGAGATCCCCGCAATCTGCGAAGCCGCCTTCCTCTCTCTTCGTCCGA
>CAKQWL010000155.1 GCA_934278965.1 uncultured Clostridia bacterium
CATCCAGACAGAGCGCCGCTTGGCATGCGGCCTCCTCTGCAATCATTTTCAGTGTTTCCTGCTCGTGCATATACCGATTCACATCCCCCTGATAAATCACGCAGGTAAATCCCATCATCAGCAATGCCGAAAAGACAATAAAGACCTTCATAAGCGTTCACTCATGGTAAAGCTGTCGATTACATAGACCGCAGTGTTTTCCTCTTCCCGGATTCCGAGAAACCCGCCGCCTGCCATGATACCGTCCAGCTTTACACTTACTCGGTAGCGGATCAGCCGCCCGTCACCGGAGGCATAGCGGTACTTGATTTCGTCGTCCGCTTCAATTTGAATCCGCTCCGCCGGAATAGAAAGCTTGGATGAGATTTCCTCCGTGATTTTTTCTCGAATCTCTTTGGTAAAGCACCCCTCCTGCTTCGCCTCTTCTTTTGCCGCATAAACAACACTCTGGATCAGCGCAATTCGTTCTCCATTGATCTGATCCGTCGTAAACTGCAGCAAAAAGATCATCAAGATCGGCAGCACGGCAAGCAGCACAATCAGCTGCTTCATTCACTATAACTCCGAATTCCGATGCCGCCGCGCCACATTTCCCCCATGGTATGAACGACCGAATTCTCATTGTCTCCCAAAATCATGCAATAGATTGCTATCCCCAAGAAAATTGTACTGCACAAAACAATAAGCTGTTTCATTCTGTTTCATCCTCGCTAATACTGCCAGTTCACGGCACTTCCGCTGATATTCTGCATAGACTTGGACGCAGTGTCCGCGATTTTTTCCGCATCATCCGCAAAACCGGTAATGATGCCTCCGATCGCAAGGCCGAGAATAATGGTTGCAACCAGTACGATAAGCTGTTTCATTCTGTTTTCCTCCTTTCTTTCCGGATTAAAAGATCATCTGAAACATTTCTTTCTGCTCCATGAAGTAAGAAATGTAGATGAAATTCATAAACACAAGAAAGACATTTGCTGTCGCCGGGAAGTAGATAAAATCACTGATCAGCGCGTCTTTCTTCTTTTGCCTTGTAACGCAGGCTTCCCGAATGCTGATTCGGTAGGACTCGATACTCTTCGAAAGCTGCTCCGGCTTCAGATACTCCCAAGTTCCGAGGAGAGACGCAAACTCTCTTCCGGCCTCTGTATCCGCCGCTTCACGCATCACCTTCTCCGCCTCTTTTTCGTGACCGGTGCGCAAAAGTGACAGCATTTTCAAATAAGTTTCCTTCAAGAGGCCGTCCCGTCCGGCCAGTTCACTGATAATAAAATCCGCATTTAATTCTCCGCTGTGTGCAAGGATCAAATTCTGAAGCATGGAAAGACCCTCATAGATTTCCCGATCAATTCGATCGTTCCTCCAGGTTTTGCGAAAATCCGCAGTCTGCGTTTTCTCCCGAAGCCTGCGTCCCCATCTTACTGCGCTGCTTTCTTCTGATGGGCGCGACCGCAGACGGCCCCGAATATTTCCCTGCAAGACCAGAACAGTTCCGCATCCGAAAAGCACCAAACACAGAATTTCTACGATTCTCTGTGCCATATCCGACTCCCCTTTCTAATAATCAAATCGTTTGTTTCCGACGATTTTCAAAATCGCAGCGTTAACGAGAAACAGAAACACAATAAAGATAAAAAATGCAAATCCCTGTGGTGTCAAAAACTGATTGTGAAAAAGCTTCGCGGTTTCAACACCGACATAGCGGACCGACAGGAATAGAGAGAACGCATACGATACCGGCACCATGAACAGGACGAGCCTTCCCGTTTCCGCGTTCATGCGCTTCCGCTCTTCCGTCAGGTTCCTTGCCTCACGAAGCTGGACGATGA
>CAKQWL010000156.1 GCA_934278965.1 uncultured Clostridia bacterium
GGCTTTGTCCCTGTGGAAGAACTGCTGAAACAGGAAACGGCGTGACCGAAGCCACGCCGTTCCTGATCAAATACGATATTACTTTCTTATGACCCCCGACCATTCGGAGGGGAACTGTTGTTTTTCCGGAGCACCGAAACGTTTCGGAAACAAAATTTCGGGAATGAAACAGAAAAACAAATATTGATGCTTGCCTACGCCGGTATGATCCGGATCAGGTCTTGAGGGTATAACCGCGGACCGCGGTTACTCTCAGCAGAAGCTCCCCTAGCGATATAAAATTATTTTATTCTATGCCTATCATACACTCCGCTGTCAAAATGTCAAGAGCAAAATCGAGCAATCCGGCATCAATCCCGCGAAGTTACGATCAGAAGAATCCCGTGCCGTACACGAATAAAGGCTTCTTCTTCATCGAATTCGTTGCTGACGCCGAGCGGGAAGGTATTTGTCAGGGTATAATCATCAAGAAGATAGTAAACACCGGAAAGCGTGACGCCCTCGCAGATATCGCTGAGAGAGAAAACCGACAGCTTCCAGCCTTCCTTTTTCGGGATGGTGATCTCCGAATCTCGAATCACGGTAAAAATATTATTCCGCGAGACGAGACGGACAGCGGCGCCCTGAACGCAGGCGCCGGCGATGTTCTGGACGTTTGCGATGGTGTGATCAAAGCGGCCGCCCAGGCCGCCGAAAATGGTAATGTCGGTAAACCCTTCGGAGATGGCATAAGAAAGGGAGTGACCGGTATCGGTATCGTCTTTCTCGGTCGGGAGCGTTAGTACGGGAATATCATCCGCGGCCGGTGTGCCGGTGCAGGAGTCAAAATCACCGATGATCAGGTCAGGACGAATTCCGGCCTGCTTGGCTTTTTCGTATCCGCCGTCGGCACAGATGACATAATAATTTTCGGGATCCGGAAAAAGTTCCGAAAGCTCTCCTTCAATATAAGAAGGGATGATGGCACATTTTTTCATAAATTACACCTGATTTCCTAAAAATTTGTGAAAGAATTTAACAGCATTATAGCACAAATCAAACGGATATGCTATAATATCATCGTCGGCGGGAGTTTTTTCCCGCCGGTGGAATTTATTGAAAAATTCAGAAGAAACAGAGAAAAAAGGAGAAAGAAGAGGGGGAAGATGGATTATTATACTTACAGCGGCAATATTGTCGTAACGACCCCAAGCAGTGATTTGCGAAAGCTTTCCCGGGAGGCGCTTGCCGGAAGGTGGAAGATCGCGGCGATAGGAACGATGATTTTTATGGCGGTGGTAACGATCCCGTCTGCGATTCTGACGGCGATGATGGCGGATTCGTTTGCTGCGGATCTTTATTCGATCCTTGTATCGGGTGCTTTTACGATGGGGTACTCTGTCTTTATTTGAAATCTGTTCCGCGGCAAGGAAGCGGATTATTCGCAGTTGTTCTGCGGGTTTGAGCGGATCGCAAAGACGATGGGACTTTATTTGTATATTTGTCTTTTTGTTTTTCTGTGGTCTCTGCTATTTGTTGTTCCAGGGATTTTTGCGGCACTGCGGTACAGCCAGTCGTTCTTTATCCTGGCGGATCACCCGGATATGCCGGTTTCGGAAATCGTAAACGAAAGTAAGCGTATGATGCGGGGGAATAAAGCAAAGTATTTCTGTCTTGGCCTTTCGTTTTTCGGCTGGTTCCTTCTGGCATCGATCCCGGCCAGCGTTTTCGGCAGTATTGTCGGGGTCGTCTATAGCTCGGAGCTTATCGTGGAGGCCGGAAATGCAGCCATGATCGGAACGCAGCTTCTGACCGGTGTGCGCGGACTTTGGTTCCAGATTGCGTCCTTTCTATTGGGTGCGGGTTATTTTTGGATCACACCGTATGTGGAGTGCTCCCTTGCGGCGATGTACGAAATTATGAACGGAAACCTGAGACCCGGGATTATTGATGTGGCCGGTGAAGTAACAGAGACTGCGGACAATGCCGTATTGACGGAAGATACAGAAGACACAAATCATATAACAGAATAAGGAGAAGAGGCTGTGGCTACCAGAACCAATTACAACAGAGAAGAAATCACAACAGGAAACAGAGGATTTTCGCAATCCAGAACGACGATCGAGACGGCTTTTTACGGCAATAATGTCGAGAAGATGAGCGATCTCGCCAAGGCGTACGAGATGGCACGCGTGTCTCCGGGAACAATTGAGACGGACATGCCTGTGTTCGAACCGGAAAAGATCGGTATTCCGAACGGAGCGAAGATCCTGCTTTTCAATGACGGCGAGACGGTGGGCCGCTTTGCGGGAGCAAGAGTGATCCTCGGAGAACAGGGCGTAGAAGAGGCAGAGATTGCGAAGGTACTGCGGGAGGCGGTGTTCTACACAAGATACAAAAAGATGTATCACGCAGAGTCTTACATCGGCCTGGATCCGGATTTTATGGTAAAAGCACATCTTTTGATTCCGGAAACTTATGAGAATACGCTGTACAACTGGCTTCTTAATTTCCAGTCTCTGAACCGGTTTTATGATGAGATGTACGGAAAATCGAGAATGATTGCCGATGAGCCGGATATTTTCATCCTTTCCGATCCGGATTTCAGACACCCGAAGTTCCCGGACGGACTTGCTTACTTTGATCCGGAGCACAACTGCGCGTGTCTGCTCGGCCTTCGGTATTTCGGAGAGCACAAAAAAGGAACACTGACGCTGGCGTGGGGAATTGCGAACAGAAACGGGTATGCGTCCTGCCACGGCGGCTTAAAGCGCTGCGTAAGAAAAGACGGGAAAAAGCATGTCCTCGGCGTTTTCGGACTTTCCGGTTCCGGAAAATCGACACTGACACACGCAAAGCACAGCGGAAAGTACGATGTGACCGTGCTGCATGATGATGCTTATATTATTTCTTTGGAAAACGGGTCGACCGTTGCACTGGAACCGTCTTACTTTGATAAGACGCAGGATTATCCGCTGACATCACCGGACAACAAGTATCTGATCACGGTGCAGAACTGCGGCGCGACCGTAGACAGTGAAGGAAAGATGGTGCTGGTGACGGAGGACATCCGAAACGGAAACGGAAGGGCCATCAAGAGCAAGCTCTGGGCAGCAAATCGTGTGGACAAGATGGAGGAGCCGATCAATACGGTGATTTGGCTGATGAAGGATTCTACACTGCCGCCGGTGCTCAAAGTAGAGGATCCGGTGCTGGCTTCTGTTATGGGAGCGTGCCTCGCGACGAAGAGAAGCTCCGCCGAAAAACTCGCGGAGGGTGTTGATATGAACGCGCTAGTATTTGAGCCGTATGCGAACCCGTTCCGGACTTATCGCCTGGACGAGGATTACGCGAAGTTCAAAGCACTCTTTGAGCAGCGCAAGGTCGATAATTACATCATCAATACAGGCTTCTTCATGGATAAAAAGATTCCGAAGGAAGTGACGATCGGCATTTTGGAAGCGATCATCGATGAGACTGCGGAATTCCACTCTTTCGGGCCGATCTCCGAGATGAAAACGCTGGAGCTTGAAGGATTCGCGGCCGATTTTGGAAATACACTCTATGTGGATGCGCTTCGCCGCGGAATGCAGAGCAGAGTAGACTATATTGAATCACTCAAGAGCGCGAAGGGCGGAAAGAATCAGCTTCCGGATGAAGCGAAAGAGGCTATTTTGAAGATTATTTCCGAATTGAAATAAAGAAGAGAATCAGGAACATTCGAAAAAATCCCCCATATAATGGTTTTTGAAAACGATTATAAAGGGGGATTTTTAATGGGATTGATGGGTGAGGAACGGCATATTTTCCCCGGCGGAAATACGCCGAAAGGATTTTTCTCTTATTACGAGTATATCCTCGGGCAGCGTGAAGCAAACCGGATTTTTTGCCTCAAGGGAGGGCCGGGTACCGGAAAGTCGTCATTTCTTCGAAAGATCGGAGAAGAATTTTGTAAAGAAGGAGAGAGCGTCGATTTTATGCACTGTTCTTCCGATCCGGAATCCTTGGACGGCGTGGTTTTAAGAGAGCGGAAGATCGCGCTGATTGATGCGACAAGTCCGCATATCGTGGATCCGATTAGCCCGGGAGCGGTGGATGAAATCATTCATCTGGGCGCATTTTGGGATGAAGAAGGGATCCGAAAAAATAAAATGAGCATTATGGAGGCGGGCGAACATATCAGCGGATGGTATGGGAGAGCTTATCATTACCTGGCCGCCGCCGAAAATGTTTTTGACAATCTGTGCGGAGTTTATGACGAGGCGATTGAAAGTGCGGAGATTTACCGAATGGCGGCGGAATTGGTCGGAAGGGAACTCTCCCATAAAGAGATCTGCCTTCACCCGGGGACTGTAAAGAAGTATTTCGCAAGTGCTATCACGCCAAAGGGACTTGTTCATTACCTGCCCGGGATTGCGTCGGGATGCAGAAAGATTTATCTGATCTCCGCACCGATCGGGGCATCGGCAGAACGGATTTTGAATATTTTTGCGGAAGGTGCTGTCTACCGGGGATTTACGGTAGAGGAATACTTCTGTCCGATGAAGCCGGAGCGCAGAATGGAGCACCTCGTGGTACCGGAGCTTTCGATTGCGTTTCTTACGGCAAACGAGTTTCATGATGTGGAGGCATGGCAGCTTCCGGATGACGCGGAAGAGATCGAGATGCTTGATATTGGTGAACTGGCTTCTCCACGTGTGCTTGCGGAAAGAGCAAAAATCCTGCAGGACAGCCGGCAGATTTTCGACCTTTTAATACAGAGAACCGTGGAATGTTTGGAATCCGCGAAGCAGAAGCATGATCTCTTGGAGAGCTATTATATCCCGAATATGGATTTCAAAAAAATCGATGCGCTGAGGGATGAAATCATTGCTAAAATAAGGCTTCGAGAGGTATAATATAAGATGAATATCAATTCGTACAGGAGTATACTATGGAAGAAAAATTTATCCCGCTTTTGTTTGCGGGGGATATCAATGTTTACAGTGTAGCAAGAGCGTTCCATGAAGCATACGGCATCAAGCCCTACGTATACGGAAAATACGAAACGATGCCGTGCTTCGGGAGCGAAATTATGCATTATACAGCCAATCAGAAGGCGGATGAGCAAGAGACATTCCTTTCGCTGGTGCTGGATTTCGCGGAGGCGCACAGAGATGAAAAAGTGCTTTTGATCGGGTGCGGCGACAGTTATGTCAGGCTGGCCAGCGAAAATCTGGGCCGCTTTCCGGAAAATGTGACAGCTCCGTATATCCCGGTCGAAATGATGGACGATCTGATCCATAAAGAAAAGTTTTATAAAATGTGCGAGCGCATCGGGGTACCTTACCCGGATACCTTTGTGCATCGCAGAGAAATGGGACGCGGATTTGAGCTGCCGTTTTCAGGCCCTTTTATTTTGAAGCCGTCAAACGGGATCGAATATTGGCGTCATCCGTTTGCGACGCAGAAAAAGGTCTATAAGCTGAATACAAGAGAGGCACTGGAAGCGGTGCTGGATGATGTTTACGGAGCAGGGTACGAGGATTCGATAATCATTCAAAATTTTATTCCGGGAGATGATACCTATATGCGGGTGCTGACAAGTTATTCGGACAGGCATGGAAAGGTCCGGATGATGTGCCTCGGTCATGTTCTTCTGGAGGAGCATACGCCGCACGGAATCGGAAATCATGCGGTCATTATTACCGAGCACAATGAAGAAGTCGAGCAGCAATTCCGAAAGCTGCTGGATGAGATGGGGTATGTCGGATTTTCGAACTTCGATATTAAGTACGATCAGAGAGACGGAAAGTACAAAGTGTTTGAAATCAATACAAGGCAGGGACGCTCAAATTATTATGTGACGGGGGCAGGCGCCAATATCGCGAAGCTGCTGGTGGAGGATTATATGGAAGAGCGGGAGCTGCCGTTTACGGCGGTACAGGAAGAAAGCCTGTGGATGGTCGTACCGAAGGGCGTTGCTTTTCGGTATATCCGGCCGGAGGAGTATCGTGAGAAGATGCGGGCATTGATCCGGGAAGGCAAGGTGAAAAATCCGCTTTTCTATCATGCAGATCGGAAACTTGGCCGTCGGTTAAGGCTGGCAAAATCGATGCTCGGGCATTATTATAAATATCATAAATATCTCGGAAAAGCGTAAAAATACGGCGAAGAGGAGAAAAGATACGAGAAAAAGGAGAAGTAAAGAAATGATTCAAAAACATACGATTTCTGAATTTGCGGACATGCTTGCGCAGCACGGATTGCTGGAAGAAAAAAATCTCGGAGCGGCAGAGACCAAAGAAATTGCGCATATTTCTTTTGATTCGAACGACATCACGGAAAACACGCTGTTTATCTGCAAAGGAAAGCATTTCGAGGAGAGATACCTGGCAGATGCAATTTCGCGCGGAGCAGTGGTTTACGTATCCGAAAAGCGTTACGCCGCGGGAGACGGCGTGCCGTATATTTTGGTGAACGATATGAAGCAGGCAATGCCGTTGATCGCCCTTTTGTTCTATAATGAAGTTCATAAGAATCTGAAGCTGATCGGAATTACGGGAACCAAGGGAAAATCGACGACGGCGTATTTCATGCGCTATATTCTGGATGATTATCTGGCGGCAATGGGGAAGCCGAAGTCGGCTGTTATTTCCAGTATCGATACCTATGACGGCGTGGTCTGCGAGGAGTCACATCTGACAACGCCGGAAGCACTTCCTCTTCATATGCATTATCAAAATGCGGTAGACAGCGGGATCGAGTATCTGACAATGGAAGTATCCAGCCAGGCATTGAAATATCACAGAGTATTGGGGGTCACCTTTGATATCGGCTGCTTTCTCAATATCGGAACGGATCATATCAGCGATGTAGAGCACAAGGATTTCGAGGATTATTTTTCTTCGAAGCTGAAGCTTTTCCGGCAGTGCAGGACCGCAGTGGTCAATTTGAATGCGGACAAGTCGGATATTATCCTGGAAGAAGCGAAGAAATACGCGGAGCGTGTCGTTACCTTCGGGCTGAAGGAAGAGGCGGATGTGTGCGGTTATGACATTGTCACCGCAACAGACGGAATTTCCTTTAAGGTACGGACAAAGGACTTTACAGAGCCGTTCAAAATCGGGATTCGCGGACTTTTCAATGTGCAGAATGCTCTTGCGGCCGTTGCGATGAGTACGGTACTTGGGATTCCGACGGAGTTTATTCGCTCCGGACTTCTGCGTACAAGAGCGGACGGAAGAATGGAGATTTTTACGGCTCCTCGAAAGGACCTTTCGGTGATCGTGGATTATGCGCACAATAAAATGAGCATGGAAGCACTGTTTGAATCGACACAGAAAGAATTTCCGGGGAAACGGATTTCGATCGTTTTCGGCTGTCCGGGAAACAAGGCTTACGCGAGAAGAAGAGAGCTTGGGGAAATTGCCGGGCGTTACTCCGATAAAATTTATCTCACGGAAGAAGATCCGGGGGAAGAGTCGGTTGTTGCGATCTGTGAGGAAATTGCTTCTTATGTGGAAAAAGAACATGGAAACTACAAAATCATTCCGGATCGCCGTGAGGCGATTCGCGAGGCGATTCGTGAAGCCGGTGATCATTCTGTGATTTTGGTGACCGCCAAGGGCAGAGAGACGCGGCAGAAGAGGGGTACGGCTTACATCGAGACACCGTCGGATGTAGAAATGGTTGAGGAGTTCCTGAAAGACGAGTAGGGTTTTTTCCGGGCTAAGCCGCCTTTACACAGAAAGGAAGCAGAAATTCAATGGAAAAACGGATTATTTTTATCCATACCAATGACACGGAAGTATCCCTTCGAACCGGGGAACTCTTAAAGACAAAGCTGGAGAAGAGCGGTTTTGCTGTAGCGGATGAGTTTTGTAATGAGGCAGAGCTTGCCATCTGCATTGGCGGTGATGGCGCGTTTCTTGGAGCATTGCATAAGTTCCATTTTCCGTCGGTTCCGTTTATCGGAATCAACACGGGGCATCTCGGCTTTTTTCAGGAAATTCATCCGGAGCAGCTGGATGATTTCATCTTTCATTACAAGCAGGGGAAATATACACTGCAGCCGCTTTCGACCGTGAAAGCGGCTGTTCGGACAGCCTGCGGGGAGATAAGACATTACCGGGCGCTGAATGAGGTGCTGATTAAAACAGCCCAATCCAGGAGCATTCATCTTAATATTTCCATTGGCGGAAGCTTTATCGAGCGTTTTTCCGGGGACGGAATTCTGGTGGCTACCGCGGCAGGATCGACAGGATACAACTATTCTCTCGGCGGTTCGATCGTAGATCCGCGTCTCGCACTTCTTCAGGTAACGCCGATCGCACCGATGAATACGACCGCGTATCGTTCGTTTACTTCGAGCATCCTGCTGCCATCCGAGATGGAGATCGGCATTATACCGGAACCGGAAAATTCCAGATTCTGCATAGCGGTGGACGGGATCGAGTATCCGTACGGTGAAAGTGATGGGATTCGGGAGATTACAGTCGGTCTTTCGGAGACTGTCGTAAACCTGCTCCGGTTTGAAGGATATGATTTTTGGCACAAAGTCAAGACGAAGTTTTTATAGGCAAAAATTTATGGACAAATTTACATATACTGTGCAGGCGGAGGATGAAAAGTATCGGATTAAGGATATTTTGAGACATCAGTTTACATTTTCCTCGCGTCTGCGCACAAAATTGAAACAGAACAATTCCGTGTATCTGAACGGAGTGCCGACGGAGGGATGGATTTTACCCAAGGAGGGGGATGTGATTTCCGTTCGGCTTCCGGAAGAAAGTTCGTCGTTCGAGGCAGAGGATATTCCGATCCTTCCGGTTTACGAAGACGATGATCTTTTGATTATCAACAAACTGCCCGGTTATGTAGTGCATCCGACGCGAGGGCAGCCGTCTCATACGATAGCGAACGGCATCATGAAATACATGCAGGATACCGGACAGCGTTTTAAGATTCGCTTTGTGAATCGACTGGATCGGGATACATCCGGACTTTTGATCGTGGCCAAGAATTCCTACGCACAGGAAGAATTGACCAAGCAGATGAAGCAGAAGCAGACTCGAAAATATTATACGACGATTCTTTGCGGATTGCTTGAAAAGGACTGCGGCACGGTCGATCTGCCGATTGGCCGCCCGGATCCGGAGCGGATTGAGCGGGGGATTCTCCCGGAATCCGGCGGCGGTTATGCATCCGTTACGCACTACCGGGTCCTGACGCGCAGGGAGGAAACGCTGATTCGCCTGGACAGCCGACTGACGATTGAAAACGGATTGGTAGAAGGACCGAGAGAAGCTTTTTCGGAAGAAGAAAAAGAAAGGCTGGAGGATGACGGTCTGGCAGCTGCGGTTCGTGGCTGCACACTGGCGGAGATTTTGCTGGAAACCGGCAGAACGCATCAGATTCGGGTGCACATGGGCGCCCTTGGTCATTGGGTGGTCGGAGACACGCTGTACGGCGGAGTCCTTTGTCAAAGAGACGAGGATGGTTTTTATCGGCCAATCGCACAGCGTCAGCTGCTTCATGCCTGGAAGCTGTGTTTTCGGCATCCGGTCAGTGGAGATCCAATGGAAGTGGAGGCACCTTTGCCGGAGGATTTTTTTCTTCGCGGGTGAGCTGTAAATAAAATGAAACGGAAAGGAGATTCAAAATGAAGAGGGTTCTTTTTTACAACGCAAAAGTCTATGTGGAGCGAGGCGTTTATGCGCAGGCCGTTTTGACGGATGGGGGTCGTATCATCAAGGTGGGCACCAATGAAGAAATCCTCGCGGAACGCCGGGCAGAAGACGATGTGCGGGACTGCGGCGGCCGTACGATGATTCCGGGTCTGAACGACTCGCATATGCATCTTTTCATGTTTTCAGAGACTTTGAATCAGGCAAAGCTGGACGGTGTTACATCTATTTCTGAGATGATTCAAATCTGCCGTGACTTTGCGGAGCAGCATCCGGAGTCGGTGAAGCACGGAATGCGGGCCATTGGCTGGAACCAGGATCTTTTTACAGATGAAAAGAGGATCCCGACAAGGGAAGATTTGGATCAGATCAGCACAGAATATCCGATTGTCTTGGACCGAATCTGTACCCATATCTGTGTATGCAATACGAAGGCCTTGGAGGTAATTGGGCTTACGGCGGCAGCGCCGCAGCCGGCAGGCGGAGAATTTGAGATTGGGGCGGACGGCAAGCCGAACGGCGTTTTGAAGGAAAATGCGACCGGTCTTGCAAATCTTGCGGTTCCTCCGTACACACTGGAAGATTACCGGAGAATGATCGGTGATGCGCAGGCTTATGCTTTTGAACACGGTCTGACCAGTGTTCAGAGCAATGATATCGGCACTTCGGCCTGTCGGGATCAGAAAGCCGGCTTTGATCTTTTGAAAGATATGGCGAAAAACGGTGAGTTAAAGATTCGTTACCGTTCGCAGACTTGTTTTGCAGATGCGGAGCAGCTTCGGTCGTTTTTGACAGAAGGGGAGTTTGCGCATGCGGATTACGGAGAGGACCCGCTGCTTTCGGTCGGTGCGGTCAAAATGTTCCGGGATGGCAGTCTGGGAGGAAGAACAGCACTTCTGAGAGAAGGGTATGTGCCGGATCGGGAGAATCATGGGCTGGAATGGCACAGCATGGAGGAAATCCGGAGCTATTTGGCGCTCGCGAAGCAGCATGGGATTCCGGTGGTTATTCATGTCATCGGAGACGGCGCGGTGGAAAGCGTACTTGAAGCCTTTGAAGAAGTACAGGAAGGCGGAGAGAACGAAAATCGAAATGCGCTGATTCATTGCCAGATTACAGACAAGGCGCTCCTCGATCGAATTCAAAAAGATGATATTTTAGTCTACGCGCAGCCGATTTTTATCGATTATGATATGACGATTGTTGAACCGCTTTGCGGGAAGGAATTGGCGTCGACTTCCTATGCCTTTGGAACGCTGCTCAAGAACGGTGTTCACCTTTCCTACGGAACGGACTGCCCGGTAGAAAGCTGCAATCCATTCCCGAATCTTTATACAGCGATCACGAGAAAAGGCATGAAAGGTCAGCCGGAAGAGGGATTCCACGCGGAGGAATGCGTGGATCGGGAAACTGCGATTGACGCGTATACTTACGAAAGCGCGTACGCTGAATTCCTCGAGGATCGGAAGGGCAGGATCAAAGAGGGATATTACGCGGACCTCGTCTTGCTGAATACGGATATCTTTACTTGTGAAGAGGAAAAGATTCCGGGAATTCTTTCGGATTTAACGATGGTCCGGGGAGAGATTGTTTACGAAAGGGAAGAGTAATGTTTTTTGAAACGGTATAGAAATTTTCTATACCGTTTTCTGAAATCATCAAGAAATACAGATCCGCCTGCGGCGCAGCGACAACGGAGACAAATAGACTGCGGAGTACCGGATTTTAAGGAAGTGAGCACATGGACGAATTTGAAAGGGAATGGCAGATCATACAAGAGAACGGCCTAA
>CAKQWL010000157.1 GCA_934278965.1 uncultured Clostridia bacterium
TCCCTGTTCAGCACTGCAAGTGCGCTGGAACTCGAAAAAACTTACCCGGAAGATGGCTATGAAAATGCCGCAGTTGACAATTTCGGTATGAAATTATACTTCGATCAGGACCTGATCAATGCGGAAAATGAAAAAGCCAACGCCGACCGTATCACGGTTACGGATGAAGACGGGAAGACCGTACCGACGCTTGTTGTATATTCCGAAAAGGAAAAAGGATTGGTAATGGTGCTTGCCGATATGACAAGTAAGGACCTTGCAATCAAGCAGGCGAGCAAATATACTGTAACGATTTCCGGAGACTTTATGGCGGCAAACGGAGAGACGCTCGGCGAGGATACGAGCATCAGCGTAAAGACCCTGGATCAGTCCAAATCCACAAAGGTCAATATGATCATGATGCTGGTAATGTGTGTCGGCATGGTCGCGTTCAGCACAAGATCGGCCAAGAAGCAGCAGGAAGAAGAGGCGAAAACAAAGAGAGAAGAAGAGAAAGTCAATCCGTATAAGGTTGCGAAGGAAACCGGAAAATCGGTGGAAGAGATCGTAGAACAGGACAAGAAGAGAAAAGAAAAGCAGGCAGCAGCAGCGGCAAAGAAGGCTCGTAAGGAAAAAGAGCAGGAAGAGCTTCTTGCAGAGAAGGAAGAGAAAGAAGCGCGCTCGTCCGTTCGTCGGGTGAAAAGGGCAAGAGCCGTGACTGCGGCGGAATCCCCATATGTTGCGAAACGGGAAAAGGAAGCGGCGGAGCGCCGGGCGGCCGAGAAGGCGAAGGGCACAACGCATCCGAAGAAGGCCGGAGGCAAGAAAAGAGGAAGTCGGCGCAAATAGCGCATCGCCTGCAGCAAAGGGCAGCATCGTGCCGTAAAGGGCTGTAAAGAAAAGAAAGACGAAGAGAAATCAAGAAAAGAATCGGAAAGCCGGCCGTGCGATGACGGAGATCGCAGCGGTCGGCTTTTTAGAAGAGGAGAAAGGATGAAGAGTCTTCGAATCAATGCTTATGCAAAAATCAATCTGTCGCTGGATGTCCTCGGGCTTACAACGGATGGGTTTCATCAGGTATCGATGATTATGCAGCAAATTGGACTGCATGACGATCTTCTGGTGCGGCTTTATTCAGAAAAAGAAGCCATCAAACCGAAAAAGGAAGCGGAAAAACAGGAAACGGGAAAAAAACGTCAGCCGGTCGTGCTGTGCGCGCCGGAAACCGGAATCCGGGTACAGCTTTCGACGAATCGGCCTTACCTGCCGCGCGATGAGCGAAATCTCGCCTGCCGCGCCGCGCAGCTTTTCGTGCTTCGATACAAAGAAAGCGATGCGGTACGAAATTTTTTCGGCGGACGGATTCGGATCGATATTCGCAAAATGATTCCGGTCGGAGCCGGACTGGCCGGCGGTTCGGGAAATGCTGCGGCGGTTCTTCTTGCGCTGAACCATCTTTTCGCGATGGGGCTTCCTTTGGAGGAACTGCTTCGACTTGCGGGCGAACTGGGATCAGATGTCCCGTTTTGCGTTATGGGGCAGGCAAGGTGCAATCCCGGACTGGACAGCGCGCTTCGGAAGAGCCCTCTTGCGGCGAGTGCGGCGATTGCCGAGGGGCGGGGAACGGAGCTTCGGCCGATTGCCGGGTTGAAAAGTTCTCTTGTGCTGGTCAAACCGTCTTTCAGTGTATCGACAAAAGAAGTGTATCAGGGAATTGACCGGGAATTGGAAGAAGCGGGGCGAAAGCAAAGAGTGGTGCGGCCGGATAATGAGGCGCTGGCTCACGGATTAAAGGTGCAGAATCGGCAGACTGTGAAGGAGAACATGATCAATCTCTTGGAGCTGTATACGCTGAAAGCTTATCCGAGGGTGCGGGAGATCAAAGAAATGATGCTGGCAAGGACCGGCGCCGATGCCGTGCTCATGAGCGGCAGTGGTCCGACGGTTTACGGCCTTTATCCCGATCGAGACACCGCACGGCGTGCTTTTCAAAAAATGAAAAAGATCGAGAAAGAAGTGTATTTGACCAAAACGACGCGATAGAAGCAAGAAAGAAAAAACGCCGGAAACCATGGATGTGATTTCCGGCGTTAATTATGCCTGGAAGGTGCTGAATTTCCTTGTTGCGGAAAGATAGCGCGAAAGCATGCCGATGTTTGCATAATACATGGAGCATTTTTCGACTTTTTTGAGCTGAACAAGGTCGGCCTCAACCAGTTTTTTGATATGCTGTGAAATAGTGGCCGGCGAATAATCAAAGGCAGCCACGACATCTTTGTTGCAGACCGGAGTACGGTCCTTGTTGCACTGCATAATGAATTGATAAATTTTAATGCGCACCGGATGCGCGAGAGCGTCGGACACCTGGGCGACAAGCAGAATTTCATCCTCCTGCAGGATTTCCGTTTCTTTTCTGAGGCGCATAAATTTCGTCCTTTCTATTATATATCGCCTATTTACAATACACTGTTTTTTACAAAAAATCAAGAGAAACTGTTCGGAAGAAACGCAGATATTGAAGGAGCGCGGCCTTGCTGGTATAATAAAGTGAGAACATACCGAAGCCTATTGGCGGACGGGCAGCGTCCTCGTGCGGCAGTTTCGCCAAGAGTAAACAGCGGGAACAGAAAATAGGGACAATAAAACAGGGGCAATATGAAAAAAGAAGGAAAAGAAACATTACGATATTTGGAACCCGGACAGACCGGAACCGTCAAAACCGTGGGAGGAAGCGGCGCTCTGCGCCAACACCTTCTTGATATGGGAATTATTCCGGGTGCGGATATAACAATGATGCAGTTCGCACCGATGGGAGACCCGGCGGAGGTGCGCATTCATGGGTATGAGCTGACCCTTCGGCTGGCGGAAGCGGAGCAGATCGAAATCGGAAATATTCGGACGGAGGGCCCACGCACCTTTGAGGCGTTTGTCCGCGATAAGGGTCGGGAAAGAAGAATTTTTGACGGGGCGGTCGTGACAGAGCATCCGGGATTCGGAGAAGGCGGCCGATATCATCATAAGGAAACGGAGAACCCTCTTCCGGAGGGGACGCTGCTGACCTTTGCGCTGGCCGGAAACCAGAATTGCGGGAAGACCACACTTTTTAATCAGCTGACCGGGGCGAATCAGCATGTCGGAAATTTTCCGGGGGTGACAGTGGATCGAAAAGACGGCATTATCCGAAAGCATCCGGAGACCCTGGTGACCGATCTTCCCGGAATTTACTCGATGTCGCCTTACAGCAGTGAGGAAATCGTGACGCGGGAGTTCCTGCTGAAGGAAAAACCGAAAGGGATCATCAATATCGTGGATGCGTCCAATATCGAGCGAAATCTTTATTTGACCATGCAGCTTCTGGAACTGGATCGGCCGATGGTGCTTGCGCTGAATATGATGGATGAGGTGCGCGAAAATGGCGGGGCCATTCTGGTTAATGAGATGGAAGCGCAGCTCGGTATCCCGGTCGTGCCGATCTCGGCGGCGAAGAACGAGGGAATTGATGAGCTGGTCGATCATGTCCTGCACATCGCAAGATATCAGGAGTGCCCGCAGCGCGCGGATTTCTGCGATGCAGAGGGAGATGGCGCGGCGGTGCACCGGTGCCTTCACGGAATCATGCATCTGATAGAGGATCATGCGGAAGCAGCCGGTATCCCGGTTCGTTTCGCCGCCAGCAAGATCGCGGAAGGGGATCCTTTGATTCTCGGAAGCCTCGGACTCAGCGAAAACGAAAAGGAGATGCTGGAGCATATCATCCTGCAAATGGAAGAAGAGAGCGGTCTGGACCGGGCGGCGGCGATCGCGTCCATGCGTTTCCGCTTTATTGAAAAAATTTGTGCCAATACCGTGATTCGGCCGCATGAAAGTCGGGAGCATCTTCGGAGCCGCAAGATCGACAAAATTTTGACCGGAAAGTATACGGCAATTCCGGCGTTCATTGCCATCATGGGATTGGTATTTTGGCTTACATTCAATGTTATCGGTGCCTGGCTTTCGGATTTTCTGGATATCGGCATCGGCGCGCTGACGGACTTGGCGGCGGAAGCGATGCGCGCGGCGGATATTAGTGATGTGCTGTATTCGCTGGTGGTCAATGGGATTTTTAACGGCGTCGGAAGTGTACTGAGCTTCTTGCCTGTTATCGTAACGCTGTTTTTCTTTCTTTCACTTCTGGAAGACAGCGGATATATGGCGCGTGTCGCCTTTGTGATGGATAAGCTGCTTCGGCGGATCGGTCTTTCAGGAAGAAGCATTGTTCCGATGCTGGTCGGGTTCGGATGCACCGTTCCGGGGGTTATGGCCAGCCGCACGCTGCCGTCGGAGAGGGACCGCCGAATGACGATTTTGCTGACGCCGTTTATGAGTTGTTCGGCCAAGCTTCCGATTTACGGTTTTTTTACGGATGCTTTTTTTCCGGGGCACGGTGCGGTGATCATGATCGGACTGTACTTTTTCGGGATTTTGTCCGGAATTTTGGCAGCGCTGGTGCTGCGCAATACCAAATTTCGGGGAGCGCCGGTGCCGTTTGTCATGGAACTGCCGAATTACCGGATGCCGGGGGCAAAGAATGTAGGTCAGCTCTTGTGGGAAAAGGCGAAGGATTTCCTGCAGCGCGCATTTACTGTGATTTTTATGGCGTCGATTGTCATCTGGTTCCTCCAGAGTTTCGACCTGCGGATGCGGATGGTATCGGATTCCGGAGACAGCCTTCTGGCACTGATCGCGGGATTTATCGCGCCGGTGCTCGCGCCGATCGGATTGGGAGATTACCGGATTTCGACCGCTTTGATTGCCGGATTCATGGCCAAGGAGAGCGTTGTCGCTACCTTATCCGTTCTTTTTGGCAGTACGGAAGCGCTTCTCGCGGTGATGACGCCGCTGGCGGCGGCATCGATGCTGATTTTCAGCCTGCTCTATACGCCGTGCGTCGCGGCGATCGCTTCGATCCGAAGGGAGCTTGGCGGCGGATGGGCCGCCGCCGTTGCGGCAGGGCAGTGTCTGATTGCGTGGATGGCGGCGTTTCTCGTCTATAACATCGGATTCCTGTTTTTCTAAGCGGCAGAGGCAGTCCGAGGGCTGATATTGAAAGACAAGGCTGCGAGTTACGGTTATGGGGATTTTTAAGGTATTGGGAAAAGGAGAAAAAATGAAGATTGCAAAGAGAATCTGTATCATTTTGCTCATCATCGCATTCCTGCTGACAGCAGTATTTTTGGCGGGGCGCTATGGATGGAAGCTTCTGGGCTTTCGTGCCTGTCAGGGAGCGGGGATCGAATCGATAGAAGTGGATCCGGACGAGGTTCGGATAAAGGGATTTTATCCGGGATCGTTTCCGGAGGGCTTTTGCGGGTATTACGCCGAAGAAAGGGACGGAAAACTATATGTCGGATTTCGGTTCAGCGCGATTTTCGGAATTTTTGAGACCGGGGATTTTGATGCTGTGATTCCGCATGAGCAGGAAATCAACGAGATTATTCTTAAAACCAAAATCGAGGAAACCCGTATCTGGACGGCAGAGCAGGGCTTATTTCCTTCTTCGGAAAGGAACGGTATTTATGTAAAGCTGGAGCGCAGGGATGTGCAATCGATATCGGTGGATTATTCGGACCGCAGTAAGGGGTTTGAGAATGCAGAAGGCTCGGATCTGGCCAGCGGCGAATGGTTTTTCCTGGGAGAGGATATTGCAGGGCTTTCGATGAAGGAAAATCGTGCAGTTCCGTTTACAATCCGTGCAAGTGCAGCGAACGGCAAGGCTTTGGCAGAAGAAACCTTTGTTTATGATATCGCGCGGGAAAAGCTGTATATCACGATTTCAGAGCATGGAGTGACCTGCTCGCTGTCCGATGCGCCGGAGACGTCTTTGGCTTCGGATGTGCCGGCCGTGGTTCCGCTCCCAATTTTGGATGAGATCGACCAAAGTGTTTTCGTCGGTACGGCCGGTTCGTCTCTTCAGGCGGTGCAGGCTGCGGTGAAGCTTTTGGACTGGGGTGTCAATACCGGTCTTGATCCGTCGGAGATTCATGATTCTGCGATAGCGTGGATCGACGAAAAGAACGGAGAGGAGCAGAAATTGTTTCTCGAAAAACTGGCGTCGGTGCAGGCCGCCTGCGAGAGTCTGCGAGGGGATAACGCGCAGGAGCTTCTGGAGGAAGCCGGATGCGGGGACACAGAAATTTTCTGGGGCAGTGAGTCGGAAGTAAGCATTGAGGCACTCATGAATGCGGCGGGTCTTTCAGATGCCGACGAATAGAGGATAAAGGAGAAAGGCGCAACCCGGAATGATTCGTGCTGCGCTTTTTGTTTGCTGCTTTTTCGGTCCGGGGAGGACTAATAAACAATAGCGTCCTCTGCGGTAAATCCGCCGAGCGAGTGCTCCTTGACCTGAATGCAGATGTAGGTGATGCCGGAATCGTCTGCCGCGGAGAACTGCCGTTTTGCGGCGGGCGCGATTCTCAGCCAGTCGCCGGATGTGAGTGTGATTTCTTCTCCGTCGATCACGGCCCTTCCTTTGCCGTCGATGACTCCGTAAATTTCTTCATTCTGCTTGTGGGAGTGAACGAACGGAACGCCGGCACCGGCCGGAAGCTGATTGACACTGATTTCTGCCCCTGTCAGATGAAGCTTTTCGTGAAGTTCTGTTCTGCCTTCGTTTCCGATGTTTGTTTTTGTGTAATTTTTCATTGTCCGCACCTCCAAAGATTTTGTAAGTTCTTTTGTTTGACTGTAGTCTACTCTCGTATAC
>CAKQWL010000158.1 GCA_934278965.1 uncultured Clostridia bacterium
GGCATGCACCGACAGGATCGCGTTGCTGCTGTCGTATTCTCCATTTAGAAGCGTCCGCAGCCTCAGCTCCTCCGCCTCCTTTTTATAGGATTCGTACGCAGTCTGCGCCTCCGACGCCAGTTCGGCCGCGCCCGAAGGGTCGCCGCCCTTTTCGCTTTCCTCCGCCATTTCGATCATGACTTCGACATCCGCCAAGGTGCTTCCGAGCTTTTCATAACCGCCGATCGTCGTTTCGAGTGATTTCTTTTCTTTCAGAAGTTTCTGCGCTTTCTCCTGGTTTTCCCAGAATCCTTCTGCTGCTGCCTCCCGGTCGATCTCTTCCAGTCTTGCGCGGCAGGTGTCCAGAGAAAGCGCGCTTTCAATTTCCGAAAGGGTCTGCTTCGCCTGCGGCAGTTCATATTTAATATTGTCCAGTTCGATCATACTCTCTCCCAGTTCTTTTTTCCGCCGCTATTCCGCGTCGCGTCCGCAGCAGTTTTTATATTTTTTTCCGCTTCCGCACGGGCACGGGTCGTTTCTGCCGACTTTTGCCTCGCTTCTTTTGTATGTCTCCGGCTTCCGGTCGCGCTCCGGCGCCGGAGCTGCCCCCGGCATACCGCTTTCATCTGCTCCCGCCGAAGCCGCCATTCCGCCCTCACCGAAATCTTCTTTTTTGCTCTGTCCCGGCGTAATGACCTGTTTTCTCTCCGTATTGGTCTGGAGCGTTACATTGTAGCAGAAGCGTACGGTCTCTTCTTTGATCTCGGCTACCATCAGCTCAAACATATCAAAGCCCTCCCGCGCATACGCCGCCGCAGGATCTTCCTGGCCGAGTGCCCGGAGACCGATTCCGTTTTTCAGCTGATCCATGTCGTCGATATGATCCATCCAATGGTTATCGACAACCCGCAGAAGGATCATGCGCTCCAGTTCACGCATCCGATCTTTTCCGATTTCTTCATCCTTCTCGTCGTAAAGCTTCGCAAAGGCGTCATATGCCTGCTCTTTCAGCATTTCCGGCGTCAGGTGTTCGATTTCTTCTTTTGTGTATTCCGGCATCTGATACTTTGGGCAAATCTTCGCAAGTCCCGACGCGATCCGATCCAGCTCCCACTCCTCCGGGAATTTTGACGCAACGACAACCGGATCGATCACTTCGTTGATCAGGCTATGCGTCATGTTGATAATATAATGTCTTAAATCCTCGCCGAAGAGAACCCTTCTTCTCTCCTCGTAGATAATCTCCCGCTGCTTGTTCATGACATTATCGTACTGCAGCACATACTTTCGGATGGAGAAATTCCTTCCCTCAACCTTTTTCTGCGCGTTCTCCACCGTACGGGTAAGCATTTTGGCTTCCAGTGCCTCATCCTCACCTACGCCCAGTTTTTCCACAATACCCTGGATCCGTTCTCCTCCGAAAAGACGCATCAGATCGTCTTCCAGCGAAATAAAGAACTGGGTCATGCCGGGGTCGCCCTGACGGCCGCTTCGTCCGCGCAGCTGATTATCAATACGGCGCGATTCGTGCCGCTCGGTTCCGATAATAAACAATCCGCCGAGAGCCCGGACTTTTTCCTGCTCCTCCGCACGCTCTTCCTTGAACTTCTCATGCAGGCGGCGGAATTCTTCTCTTGCCGCCAGCAGCTCCTCATCATCCGATTGAACAAATCCCGTTGCAAAGGAAATCGCTGCATCGCTGTATCCGAGTTTTTTCATCTCGCGCTTCGCTTCGAATTCCGGATTGCCGCCGAGCAGGATATCCGTTCCTCTTCCGGCCATGTTCGTCGCGATTGTCACCGCGCCCAAACGGCCGGCTTCCGCAACAATTTCCGCCTCGCGTTCATGCTGTTTTGCGTTCAGTACGTTATGCTTGATTCCGCGCTTGGATAGCATGGAAGATACCAGCTCCGAGTTTTCGATCGAAATCGTGCCCACCAAAACCGGCTGGCCGGTTTCGTGGATTTCTTTGATACGCTCCGCGATCGCATGATACTTGCCGCGCGTTGTCGCGTAAATGCTGTCATCCAGATCCGTTCTCGCGATCGGCTTGTTGGTCGGAATGACAAGGACCTCCATGTTATAGATATCCATGAACTCGCTCTCTTCCGTCTTGGCCGTACCGGTCATTCCGGCGAGTTTCTGGTACATTCTGAAATAATTCTGGAGTGTGATGGTCGCCAGCGTTTTGGATTCCGAACGGACCAGCACGCCCTCCTTCGCCTCAATGGCCTGATGAAGACCGTTGGAGTAACGCCGTCCGAACATCAGTCGGCCCGTAAACTCATCGACAATGACGATCTCTCCGTCCTTTACGATATAATCTACATCCCGCTTCATCGAGTTGCGCGCCTTCAATGCCTGAAGTACATGGTGGTTGATTTCCATATTTTCCGGATCGGAGAAGTTCTCGACATTAAAGAATTTCTCACACTTCGCCACGCCCTCTTCCGTCAGCGAAATGGTCTTTTCCTTTTCATCGGTAGTAAAATCCACTTCCGGATGCAGCGTTGTAACAAAACGGTCCGCCGTCGTATACATCTCCGTTGACCTGTCGCCCTGTCCGGAAATGATCAGCGGTGTTCTCGCCTCATCGATCAGAATGGAGTCCACCTCGTCGACAATCGCGTAATTCAACTCCCGCTGCATTAAGTCTTCCTGGTAAATGACCATGTTGTCCCGGAGGTAGTCGAAGCCGAATTCATTGTTCGTTCCGTAAGTAATGTCCGCGAGATACGCGTTTCTTCTTTCTTCCCGGGAAATCCCGTGCACAACGCAGCCGACCGTCAGTCCGAGGAATGAATAAAGCTTCCCCATCCACTCACAGTCACGCTTCGCCAGATAATCATTGACGGTTACCACATGCACGCCTTTTCCGGTCAGCGCATTCAGATAGGCCGGCAGCGTCGCCACAAGGGTCTTTCCTTCTCCGGTCTTCATCTCCGCGATATTGCCCTGATGAAGGGCCACGCCTCCGATCAGCTGCACGCGGAAATGCTTCATTCCGAGGCTTCGCTGAGCCCCTTCCCGCGCTACCGCGAACGCTTCCGGCAGCAGACTGTCGAGGCTCTCTCCATTGGCGAGGCGCTCTTTGAATTCCGCAGTCTTGCCCCGCAGTTCTTCGTCGGAAAGCTCCTGCATCGCTGCATCGTAAGCTTCGATTTTATCTACAATCTTTTCAATTTTCTTGATTTCTCTGGTGTTCATATCACCAAAGATTTTTTCCATCAGACTCATTTCTTTCTCCTTTCAAATCCCTTTTCAAACTTCCCCTTTGTTTGATTACTCTTCTTCTTCCTCTTCCGGTTTCTTCTGCTCCACCGTCAGATTGATCTCCTTCGCTTTCTTGAGATCCGCTTTCGTCACCCGGACATGGAAGATTTTATTTCCGGCCTCATAGGTAAAAGTATCGCCGACCTTCGGCAGATTATCCAGCACCGTTACCACCCAGCCGTTGACGGTGGTCACATCCAGATCCTCCTCTTCGCCGAAATAGTCAAAGACCTTCTCGACATTCGCAGAGCAGAGAACCCGGTAACTTCCGTCTCTCAGAGGCAGAATATCCTGACTCGCAGTCATATCGTGCTCGTCGTAAATCTCTCCGACCAGCTCCTCAATGATATCCTCCATCGTTACGATTCCTTCCGTCCCGCCGTACTCATCCACGACAATGGCGATATGTGTTTTTTCCTGCTGCATTTTTTTCAGAAGCACAGCGGCCTTAATCGAGCCGGCGACAAATACGACCGGCTTGACATATTCCCGAATCCTGCGGTTTGTTCCGGCAAGCTCGTTGTGAAAGTCTTTCTGATTCAGTACGCCGAGAATGTTGTCGATTTCATCTTCATATACCGGAAGCCGTGAAAAACCCGTCTTTCGAAACAGTTCCGCCACTTCCTCCTTGGGCGTGTCCACTTCAATCGCCGCGAGATCCACCCGGGGCGTCAGCACATCCCAAGCGTCCAAATCGTTAAACTCAATGGCGTTTTGGATCAGTTCTGACTGTTCCTCATCGATTCCGCCCTCGGTCTCCGCTTCTTCCACGATGGTAATCAGCTCATCCTCTGTAATGGCAGAATCCTCACTGATCTTGAAAATGCGGGAAATCAAATTCTTCCACGCCGAGAAAAAAGCATTCACCGGTGTCAGAATCACCATGCAGACACGAATCAGCGGCGCCGCGAACATCGAAAAACCGTCCGCTGTTTCCTTTGCGACATTCTTCGGTGTGATTTCCCCGAAAATCAGAACGACTACTGTAATAACGACCGTCGCTGCCGTTGCGCCCAGCTCCGCTCCGTACCACCGTGTAAAAAGAACCGTGGCAATTGCGGTCATCGCCGTGTTAACAATGTTGTTGCCTACGAGGATCGTTGACAGCAGTTTATCATACCGTTCCGAAAGACGGATGACTAATTTTGCTTTTGCGCTCCCGTCCGAAGCCATATTCTTCATTCTGATCTTGTTAAACGAAGTGAATGCGGTTTCCGTCGCAGAAAAATACGCCGAAAGGATTACCATAATCACAATCGCCGCAATCGACCAGATACTGTGACTGTCCACTTTTAAAAAATTCCCCCTTACCTTGTAAAAACAATAATCCAATTTAATAGTATACATCATTTCGCTGCAAAAGGAAAGTGCC
>CAKQWL010000159.1 GCA_934278965.1 uncultured Clostridia bacterium
CCCTGTCAAAATACTATTCTGTTTCAGATTTTGAAAATCCGATAATTAGATCGCGCTTACGCCCTTGATCTCGCTGTTGATGGACCAGATGCCCGCTCTGTCGAGAGACTGACCCTCTTCGCAGAGAACAGTGCCGTCCTTATAGTAGATCGGACCTGTGAATACATCAAACTCGTCTGCTTCCATCTTCGCCTTAACATCAGCAATCTGATTTCTTACTTCCTCCGGAACCGCCTCGTTCACTTCATCGATCGCGATAAGACCATCCTTCATTGTTCCGTAGTAGCTTTCCGGCTTGAATGTTCCGTCCATTACATTCTGGAGTGCATAATTGAAGTATACTTCCGGATTCCAGTAAGCCGCTGTGAGGTATTTGTCACCGGCATCGTTCTTCGGATAATTCCAGCCGATCGCCCATGCGCCTCTCTCTGCAGCAGCAAGCTGAGCCGCTGTGGAGTCTGCGTGATAGCAGATAACATCCGCGCCTGCATCAAGGAGCTGCTCCGCGCCGGTCTTTTCGAGCTCAGCGTCGCCCCATGTATTGATGTATACAACCTTTACTTCAACATCCGGATTTACTGCCTGTGCTCCGAGTGTGAACGCGTTGATTCCGATCTGCACTTCTGTGTACGGGTGAGCCGCAACATAACCGAGAATATTGGACTCTGTCACGCTTGCAGCAGCCATACCGGTAAGGTATCTTGCCTGCTCCATCGAACCGAACCAGTTGTCGAAGTTCGTATCATTCTTCATTGCTCCGGAGAAGTGAAGGAATGTGATATCCGGATACTCTGCGCTGAGTTCGTTCATTGCATCCCCGAAACCGAAGGAGCATGCGATGATAACATTGCATCCCTCATCGATCATGTTCAGAGCAGTACTCTTTACTTCCTGTGTGTCTTCCGGCACATTCTCACGATAGATGAAGTCCATCTTTCCGTCGAAATGCTCTTTGGAAGCAACTGCACCTTCATACATTGCCTGCGTAAAACCGCCGTCGTTGATTGGTCCGATATAGATAAATCCAACCTTAAGCGCTGCATCACTGCTGTCGTCATCTCCGCCGCCGCAAGCTACAAAGCTGAGCGCCATTACGAGTACGAGCAGGACTGCCAAAAACTTTTTCATGTTTCTTTCTCCTTTTACTTTCATTACTCTCTTTCAGATCATGCCATTAGAACTAAAATGTACTTGTATTATATTATTTTACCGTTTCAATGTAAATAGCCTGTCCTTCTTTTTTGCGTGATAAATTTTTAAAAACAGAAAGAAGTTCGGATATGCCCGAACTTCAAAAATAAATTTTTCGTGTTTTATTCATGTTGATTCCGATCTTCGCCGCCGGCCTTGCCGGCCCTGCTCCGCAGCCGGCAGCGGCAGTTGATTTCCGTATTTTCAGTCAACGGCCGCCAACCCGCCGGCCCTGTCCCACGGTCTTTTCAGCAATCCTCGCGAAAGGTAATCTGCCCGTCAACAATCTTCTCGATAACGGCAAGAGAATGAACCTCCACCCCGAGAGCTTCCAGCTTTTTTCGGCCTCCCTGGAAATATTTTTCTACCGCGGCGCCAAAGCCAACGACCTCTGCACCGGCTTCCTTCGCAATTTCACAGAGCGCCGCGCCGGCCTCACCATGAGCCAGAAAATCATCCAAAATCAGCAGGCGATCCTCCGGACCCAAATACTTCTTCGATGCGCGCAGCAGGGAAACCGTTCCTTTTGTAAAAGAACGCGCCTCTGCCGCGTAAAACTCTTCCGTCATGGTATTCGGTGCTGCTTTTTTTGCGAAAACAACCGGCAGATAACCGAGACTGCGCGAAGCCGCCACAGCAATCGCAATTCCGCTCGCCTCTACTGTCAGAATCTTATTCGGCCTTTTTTCTCGGAAAATTTCAGCGAACGCCGCACCCATTTCATCCATAAATGCCACATCCAGCTGATGATTCAAGAAGCCGTCCACCTTGACGATTTCCGTACCGATCGCGCTTCCCTCGTTCCGAATTTTTTCTTCTAATGCTCTCACGACTCTTCTCCTTCGTTTCTCATTGTGCTTGTTTTGAACTTGCTCTCACGACGGGCTTATGCAGTTTCCATTCCACTCCACAGCCTCTCAATCGATGAAGCCCATCTGCATTAATAGCGCCCGGTCGGGTGCGGTTCATCCAGCACCGTATAATTGGACATGCAAGTCGCAATCCGCTTCCCGCTCTCTTTGGAGTACGCCTCCGCGGCAAGCCGGATAAAACGCCGCCCGCCCTTCACTACATGCGTCTTGATCACCAGCGTTTCCGACCCCGGCATCCGCGCAATAAAGTTCGTATAAAGATCGACCGTCGCTACTGTTCGGCTTTCCGCAATCGCGAGCGACGCCATCGCTGTTGTTGTATCAAAAAATGTACAGCAAACCCCTCCGTGCAGTTCGTTTCTCGGATTTTCCATCCACTTTTCAATCTTAAATTCCACAATATATTCCTGTTTCTCATTATCGGCGCTGACAAACTGAAGGCTGTGATTGACCATACCCGACATCTGCACCAGTTCCTCTTCTGCCTTTTTGGATGTCAGCATAAACTCAACCCGTTCCGCCCAGTTCATCTCTTTCCAGTCCTTTGTCTTCTGTTCCATCTTCATCGTCCCTCTCTATCTTACTTATCTCGTCCTTATCTCGTCTCTTCTTTTCCTGTTGCCCTGTCTCTTCTTTTCTTTGCTCCCCTGTTGAATTGTTTTTCAAGGTTCTTGCCCGCAGCGCATTTTACGCGCCGTACCGTCTATTCGTCGTGTTCATCTATTCTATGCACCCGCATCCTCTGCGCTTTTCGTTCTCGGCTTTCTGCCCGTTTTCGCGTCGGTCCTTCCAAAGGCCCACCCGACCATTTTATAACCCGGAACGCGCACCTGTCAATCCCTTCTTGCCCAGCCCTATCCGCCGCAATGTCTCCAATACTGCTGCCTCAGGTCCCCCCCCGCACCTTCACATCTGATTTCTGCGCAGACGCTTTCACGATAGTCTGCGCGGCTCACTCCGGAAGAGATGAAGAGATTTCCCTGCGCACCGCACAATCCTGTTATCGCTCCCTCGCGCCTCCCTCGCGCCTGCGTCCGCCATGCGGATCTGCCGCACCCAACCAAGGAAGAACGCTCCTTTTCATTTCGCTTCATTTTCTGCTGAAAAATTCCCCTTCTCAAATATCTCGAATAGCCGTGCCATCAAAAATGCAAATCCGAAGGCCGCCGCCGGAAAATTATCTTTTTTGTTCATTTTTTTCAAAAAAGATAACTCTGCTCCGCGGCCAAGGAAAATTTATATCCTTTTTCTCGCTTTTCCAAAAAAAGGATACTTTGGGTGTCGTTTATCGCGGAACTCTCGTTTCCGCGTTTTCATTCTGCGCACCGCGGATTCGGCTCGGCGCAGCTGCAGCCTGTCTTGCCTGCATTCCGCCCGGTGTGTTATACTGAGTACACATTCATTGCCGCAAGTTCCCGAAAAAAGTATATCTTTCGCTTCCCGTCTGACATTCGGGCAACCATTCGGGCAATGCCGCAAGACGCTTCTACGGGCGGAGCAGGTTTTAGGGCAAACATTAAATGGACAGGTTTTGAATTACAAATTACGGAATGGAGGAATTTATCCATGTTTCGAAAAATGAGAAGAGCGAAGCAGCAGCTGACACAGGAGGAATGCATCCAAATCTTAAAAGCAGAACCGCGCGGCATCTTGTCTGTGCTCGGTGACGACGGATATCCGTACGGAATGCCTCTTGATCACTGGTACTGTGAAGAGGATGGCTGTCTTTATTTTCACGGAGCGAAAGAGGGACACAAAATCGATGCAATCCGTCGATGCAGCAAGGTTTCCTACTGTGTTTTTGACCAAGGATACCGCAACGATGGCGAGTGGGCACTCAACATCAAAAGCGTCATCGTATTCGGAGAAATCCATCCCTTAACGGATTCCGACAAAGCAATGGCCATCTGCCGGAACCTTTGCCTGAAATTTACCGATGACCCGGAGTATATCGAGCATGAGATTCAATACTCCGGCCCGAATGTTCTGGTCCTCTGTCTCCGGCCCGAACATATCAGTGGCAAACTCGTCAACGAATCCTAAATGCGTTTGTGCACATAAAGCAAAAAGTATCCGAGAGGGAGCGATGTGAAATTTGATCACATCGCTCCCTCTCGGCACAATCAGACACCGGATATTTTCGGCCTATGGACGAGCTGCAAGCAGTTTTATAACCTTTCTACAGACAGTTTTTGCATGGTGTGTATCCCATTTTTTCTAAGTTCTCAGCGCTTTCTGAAGAAAATTCCATGTTTTTCTCTGCCATTCTCTTTACACTGTAGCACCCCGGAAGATGGAATTTCTTGGTACTCGTATTAAGAATGTAAGTTTGTCCGGAAGTTTCATTCTGCGGTACATTGTCCGGCGCTGTCGGGGCCGGTGTTCCTGCATTTTTCGATGCTCCGCCGCTATTCTCTGCCCCGGCATTTCCGGTATTCGGCGTCCCGCCGTCCCCGGACGTTCCCGCAGCAGTTCCCGCCCCCGCGACTCCCGCAGCGGTCGCGGTCCCCGCCGAACTTTTTTCATTTTTGCCGTCTGATTTGCCCGTGTCCGACCTCGTGCCCAGCCCGCTCTGTGTTTTTTCGCTGTTCAGGGCCGTGCCCCCGCCGCATTCCTTCCATGTGATTTCTTTTCCATCCGTATAAGCGATCACCGTACCGGAAAGATCTGTCCGGTAAACCTGCACATCCGCCTCCTCCAGGCGCGCCAGCGTCTCCCGATGCGGATGACCGTAACTGTTTCCCGCGCCGCAGCTAATAACGGCATATTCCGGCGAAACGGCCGCGATCAATTCCGAAGACGACGCATTGCTGCTTCCGTGATGTCCGGCTTTTAGAACATCCGCCGAAAGATCGATGCCGTTCCGCACGATATCCGCTTCCGCATCCTCCGCATCTCCGGTAAAAACAAAGCCTGTATCCCCGTAATGAAAAATCAGGCCTACCGAATAATCATTTGTATTACTCCCATAATCCGCACGGTTCGGCGCAATGATCGTAAAACTGCCCTCTCCAAGCGCGTAAGTATCCCCAACCTGCGGACGCGTGAAAGTATAATTCTTGTACCGCATCGTATTGATCACATCTTCATACGTCCTGGTATCGGATGTGATATCCGGCATAATGATGGTATCACAGTAGAAATTATAGAGGATGACATCCATTCCGCCGATGTGATCCGCGTCCGGATGCGTACCGATAACATATTCCAGCTCGTCGATCCCCTGTTCTTGCAGGTATTTCTTTAATGCCGATCCCTTATCGTTATCGCCGCAATCGATCAGCATTGCCTCATCCTCTGCGATGATCAGCGTGCTGTCCCCCTGACCGACATCAATAAAATGCACTTCCGCCGCAGCGTTTTCCGAAAGGCCGAATGTTTCCGCGCGGTCCGGCGCGGTCGCTTCTGGCGATTCATTCAAACCGTCTCCGCCGCAGCCCGCAAACATCGATGTAATCAGCACAGCGACCGCTAACAATACCGCGCCGCGCTTTAAACGCCCGAGCGGACAATTTTTTCGGTGTGTCTTCACGCGTCCTGAGCACAGTGTCCATCCTGTTTTTTGTTCGTCTGCTTCCCGCTTCATACGCTTCCGCCCTTTATCCTTTCCATTTTCTCCGCCGATGCAAAGACTCTTTCTACCCATCGGCCGCTGCCCGTTACCACTGGATGTTAAATGTTGGCGCCACCCGGCAATCATTGCACTCTGAACATTGGACGTCATCCAGTCGTTAACCATTGAGCTTGGAATGTTGGGTATCGCCCAACCGGCAGCCATCCATCCGCGCCATGCCAAAACCAACGGATACCGCACAATGCCCTCGATCCACCGCACCTCGCATAAAATACTACCTCAGCATATCACTTCCGCCGCACACCGTCAAATATGTACAAAATTTTGTCCTTTTCAGCAAAGTTTTTCATTGACGAACCGTCATACATCCGTTATAATAATACTTGCGCAAACGCGTCATATGCGGATATGGCGGAATTGGCAGACGCGCACGGTTCAGGTCCGTGTGAAGATTACCTTCATGGAGGTTCGAGTCCTCTTATCCGCACCAAATTGCCACCGCAGTAATACTGCGGTGGTTTTTTTGTACCTAAATTTTTCATTTTCACACTTGATACGGAACTGTGCGATAGCCAAAGGAAAGAAGTGAGTAACTACTATGTTTTATGGGAATATATCCGGTATAGTGAAAACTCCTGCGGCGGTCGATCTTTCAAAATAGCCTTTGAAAACATTCGGGTCATCGCAGGAATACCGCCCCGTCAGTATTTATAGACCGGTCCTGTTGCACAGGAATTGCACAGAAAGGAGCTCTCCCGATGAACTTTTTTGTGATGATGTTTGTTTGCAATCTGCTGATGCCGCTGATTATGATTATCGGCGGGTACTGCATGTACAAGAACCCGCCCCGAAAAATCAACGGTTTCGTCGGGTACCGGACGGCCATGTCGCGGAAAAATGAGGATACCTGGTTTTTCGCCCACGATTACTGCGGACGGCTGTGGCTTAAATGGGGCGCTATTTTATGCGTGCCAACAATTGCGGCTCTGCTTCCGTTTGCCCATTCCGATATCCATGCCATCAGCACGGTTTCCCTTGTGATTGAAGCCGTACAGCTCTGTTTTTTGCTTGGGTCGATTGCTGTAGTGGAAAAGGCTCTAAGGCGTACTTTCCGTAAAAATGGCTTCCGGCGATAGGCAGTCTTTCCCTCTCATTTTATAAAAATGAAAAACGCCGGTCCAACTTGCACTGGATTAACTTGCACTGGATTAACTTGCACTGGGTTAACTTGCGCCAGCCGACTTGCGCCTGATCAACCGCATGGCGAGCAAAAGCCCCAAAAGATCCCCGCGGGATCTCGTCAGTCCCATTCTTCGTCGAATTCATCGTCCCCGTCATACCAATCATCCCACGCTTCGTCTTCATCATCATACCAATCTTGGTTATCTTCCCAAAACTCATCCGGACTGTCATAATCTTCGCGAAAGCCACCAAACGCCTTTCCGCCTCCATTGCCGTTTCCGTTGCCATTTCCGGATGCCTGTCTGCCATTACCGGCCGTTCCGCCGGAAGAATTCCCGCCTTTTGGGGATGATACCGTATCCCCATAATCATAAGTATGAAACGAATACAGCAAAAATTCCGGATCGTTTTTGAATTTAAAAAGGGTACCGGCGGCAATGACGCTGCCGTCCTCTCCGTACCACCAAACCGATATGGAACGATGATCTTCTCTCAATTTATAAAAGTCGCTGCACTTTTCCTCTTGATCCGGAGAGCCAAGCAAAGCGTATTTCAAACAGCTCATCGGCATTCCTTCCACCGGCAGTTTCCCCGAATATTCTTCTTTCAGTCTTGCTTCTCTTTCCGCGATCATTACGGCATCCCGCGCCGCCTGATATTCCAAAACGCGTACCTGCAGCGCATCAATGTCCTGCTGCCACTCTGTATCGTACCGCAGCTCCAGGGAGTCGAGCTCGCTCGCTCCTCCGGAATACTCCTTTTTATTTTCATAAATTGCGGCATAATGGCAATAGACGGCCAACGACTCGGCATCCCGAAAATCGGGCACTTCTCTGAATTTTTGTTCGGCCGAATCAAAATCACCTGCCGTAAGCTCACGAACCGCCTCCGCATAAGCCTGTTCCAAGTGCTCATTATAGCGATATCCCACGATTGAGAGAACCCCGATAATAATAACAACGGATAAAACGACCGCTATTTTCCCGATTGGAAAGCGGCCGCCGCGCCCGGCGTTCGAATCCACATTCACATCCGCGTTCAAGCTTCCCGCCGGAGTCACAGAAGAGGCCGCATCAAAGGCCTCCGCGAACGTCTCCCCGTCATAAATCGCACCTTTATTTGTATCATTCATGCTGCCTGCATCATTATTTACTGTCTGCATTTTCGCTGCCTCCAAAATACAATTTTTCTCTAAGTGCACAACAAGCACACAACAACCCCGAAACAAATTACCGATATCACTCATACCTAGTCTATCATACCCTCCCGACCGCTTCAACGCAGAAAGGAAGAATCGATCGCCGCCGCAGGACCTTGCAGCATTTCGGCGCTTGCAGCGCGATGCATCATGGTATAGCGCTACGCCTTATGTCCTCTGCGGCACGACGCTTGCAGTATGGTGCGACGCGCCCTGTGTATTCCGCGGGATTTCCGGGCTTTGCGGCGGCCATCAAAATTCTGTGCACACGGTCAGCCGCCGCATCGGACATCAAAAGCCGCACGCATGGTACATGCGGCAAAAATATCCTTTTGGGCAAAAAATAAAGAAAAAGATAAAAACATTTCGGTATCCGTGCGCGCAAATTATCTTTTCCAAAGAAACTCCGCAAAAAAGATAATTTCACCTCTTGTTTTCTGCATAGATTTCCGAAAAAGTGTCCCTTTGGAAAAAATTTTTATAAAATGGAGGCGCTGATCAAGCGCATGCAGCTGGCCATCGAGCTCCGGGACCACGAATTTTACACCGATACGCAAGAGGCTTTTCACAATGTCTATTATCAGATCTGCGACAATGAATTTTTAGTGGAGATGATCGTCAATCTGCAAAACTCCTTGGTGCGCCTGACCCCGGTCTCAGACAATCCGGAGTTTCTTTTCGAGCAGTGCATCAGCTACAATAAGGAACACCGCCAGATCGTGGAATACTTCCGCAGCCAAAACGCACCCGCGCTCCGAGAGTGCATTATCTACCACTACACCTACAACGACGGAGAATTTCTCTTTTAAAAAATTCCCCGCAAAATTTTATTAAATCTGCGCAAATTTACAGTTGACATTCCTACGGACTGTCGGTATAATGATTTTGTGAGTTAGCATATGCTAACCATCAGGTCAAGCCATCCGCTCCGAACGATCCGAATGAGCGATGGTCCCTAAATTGGCACACCAGATCGTCACCAGATCATCCAATGAAGAATGAAGCAAAATCTTCCTGCGGAATGTTTCGATTCCCGGGATTGAATGAATTTCGGCAGCACGACCCAGCCTTCGGGCTTTTCTTTTTACAGTATAGTTAGCTATAGCTAACCAATTTGTCTGCACAGCTGCCTGCCCTCACAGTTCAGAAAGGAGGACTTCACATGAGTGTTGTTATCATCGGCGGCAACGAATGTATGGAACGCCGCTACAAAGATCTTTGCCGGGAATACGACTGCACGGCAAAGGTGTATACCAAAATGAAGAATGGAATGAAAAAAATCGGTTCTCCGGATCTTCTCGTTCTTTTTACCGGAACTATGTCGCATAAGATGCTGCGTTCCGTTCTCAGTGAAACGAAAGGCCAGGACATCCGCATCGCGCGGGCGCACAGCAGCTCCATGGCCGCGCTTAAGAGCATTCTGGACGAACACACCGAAGAGCCTACGGCCGCTTCCGCCGGATTTTAAGAACCGCGGATGCCGCGTAATGAATATCAAGAGGAGCCAATATTATGTTTGAGAATTTAGTAGTATCCCAATGCGCACCGACCATGGCCGGGTTGAAAACGGGCAATCTTTTTACCTGTCCGTTCGCCGGAAAGGACATTCTTCATAAGGATCTCCGCCGGATGAACGAAGCACTTGTGCCGCGCGGTGCGCGAATCCTCCCTCTCCGCTACGGAGAAAGCCGTGTCCTTCTTTATATGTACCGTCCGGACCAGTTAAAAAAGGATCTTACGGATGCTGCCGCGCTCGACCTGCTCCGGCAGCGCGAATACCCTTGTGAGAATTCGGAAAAATGCCTTTTGGAGCTGATCCACCGTCTGCGCGCGCAGGAAGATTTTCCGCATGAAATCGGACTCTTCCTCGGTTATCCACCGGAGGATGTTCTCGGGTTCATCGAAAACAAAGCCGAAAAGGCGAAAACCGTCGGCACATGGAAGGTCTACGGCGACGAGAAAGAAGCCCAGCGCAAATTTGATCTTTACCGTAAATGCACCCGCATTTACTGCGATATTTTTCGAAAAAATCATTCGTTTGATCGGCTGATTGTAGCCGTCTCATAGATTTTAAAATTTTGAAAGGTGGTAATTTTAGATGAGTAAAATTGCAGTAGTTTATTGGAGTGGCACAGGCAACACAGAGGCAATGGCAAACGCTGTCGCTGACGGCATCCGGGAAAAAGGCGGCGAAGCTTCGCTTTTGACAGCAAGTGCGTTCGATGCATCCATGATGGATTCTTTTGACGCCATCGCGTTCGGCTGCCCTTCTATGGGTTCGGAACAGCTCGAGGAGAGCGACTTCGAGCCGATGTTCACCTCCTGCCGTCCGAAACTCAGCGGAAAGAAAATCGCTCTTTTCGTTTCGTATGGATGGGGAGACGGCGAGTGGATGAGAGAATGGGAGAAGAGCTGCGTCCAGGAGGACGGCGCTGTTCTCGCGTGCGAGCCGGTCATCTGCAACGACGCTCCGGATGATGATGCGGTTGCTTCCTGCAAAGCACTCGGTGCTGCCCTTGTTTAGCATTCTG
>CAKQWL010000160.1 GCA_934278965.1 uncultured Clostridia bacterium
GAAGCCGGAGTTCTACCAATGAACTACATCCGCGAAACAAATTCATTATAGCAAAAATAGAGAGAAAAGACAAGACCTGATTCTCTTTTTTTACAGGGCGCGGGTCTTCGCGGTGCGGGATCAAGAAGTTGAGAGGGCTGGCTTATCCGGCGCCCGGTGCATGGAAGGATCAGAAAAGCCGATTTCGTATGTTCTTGAATTGGACCGCGGCAGGAGGAGAAATTTTTATGAATCGTGAAGAATTGGAAATTATTCAAAATAGAATCGGTTATCGCTTTTATAATCCGGACTTGCTGCAGCAGGCTTTTGTCCGGAGATCGTATGCGGTTGAGAACGGAGGAGAGGATAACGAAGTCCTCGAATTTATCGGGGATAAGGCACTGGATATCTGTATTGTGAAAATCCTCGTCGAGAAATTCGGATTTTACACCAGCCAATGTGAGGGCTATGAGGAGGAAGAGGATTTTGACGAGTTCTGCTGTGAGTTTTCCGAGGGGGATCTGACGGAATTAAAAAAACAGCTTGTAGAAAAAAAGATGCTGGCGGAGCGGATTCAAAAATTAGGATTTGCCGATTATCTGATTCTTGGAAAGGGCGATGTCAAAAATAGAGTTTATGAGGAAGCGTCCGTAAAGGAAGACTTATTTGAAGCGATTATCGGAGCCGTTTCGCTGGATTCGGACTGGAATTGGGAGGAGATCCAAAATGCGGTGGAGTTGATGCTGGATCCGGACAGTTATCTTGCGGAAGAACCGGTTCATTATGTCGATGAAATACAGGAGTGGTGCCTGAAAGAGTATCAGCAGATCCCGAGTTTCGCCGACGGCGGTTTTCAAAATGCGTTTTTCGATTGGTCCGGAAAGACCGTTTATTCGTCCCTCGCGGAGGAAATGATCCATGCCCCGAAGAGCCGCGGGACTCTTTTTTTCAGCCATGTGCGTTTGGGGAATTTTGAAAAAAGCTTTTGCGGGTGCGGGGAATCCAAAAGTCAGGCGCGGAGAGACGCCTGCAGAGGCGCATTTCTCTATCTGGAGGCACACGGACTTTTTCTTTCGATCCGGGATGAAATCAAGGAGCCAAGCCGCGAAGACGCGATCGGGCAGTTGGAAACACTTTCGCGGCGCGGATATTTTTCACTTCCGACTTACCGTTTTGAAAAATCACACGGAAAAGACGGACAGCCTGTTTGGAAAAGCGAATGCCGCATTCCGGAATGGAGTGTCTGCTATAGCGCAAAATCCTCTACCAAAAAGGATGCGAAAAAATCTGCCGCGTTTGAAATGCTCTCCCATGTCCTTTCGCGGTGAAACCGACCGGGAAAGCAGAAAAGCAGTGCTTGTGCGGGAGCTTTCCTGTATGATATGATGAAGACAGAAGAAAAACAGCGGATGACATGAGATGACAGGAAAGGAGAAAATCATGACTGGAATGGAGTTTTTGAACGATCGTTATACATCGGACGGACTGCGCCTCCCGATGATGCATTTTGTACCGGAGGACGGCAGCCGGGACCTTTGTGTTGTGTGCATTCACGGAATGACCGGAAATCTCGCAAACAGCTATTTTGCGGCAGTGTGGGCAGAAATGCTCAACAAGGCGGGCATCGGATTTCTTTTTGAACACAATCGCGGCCATTCGATTGAAAATCATCTTCTTACGAAAGAGGGAGAATATGCCCGCTGCGGAACGAATTTTGAAATTTTCGAAGAAAGTGTTATGGACTTGGAGCTTGCACTGGAAACGGCGAGGAATTTGGGGTATCGGCGCCTGATCTTGCTTGGGCACAGCCTCGGGTGCAACAAAAGTATTTATTATTACTCCCACACACCGAAGCAGCCGGATCTTGTCGGAATGATTTTGGCAAGTGCGCCGGATATGCACGATTATCATGCGTCGGTAACAACGCCGCAGCTGCGGGAAATGCTTCTTGCGGAGGCGGAGCGGGATATCGAGGCAGGAGAGCCGGAAAAGACATTGAGTGTCATGGCCGACGGACTTTATATGAGTGCGCAGACTTATTACAACTGGTTTCATCCGGGCAGCAATCTGGACAATTTGCCGATCATGCGCAATCCGGAAAAATGGGAGCAGCTGGCTTTGGTCGATATTCCGATCCTGACCTTTTCCGGCGGGAATGAAGAGGATATGTATCATCATATGGACCGCATCCGGGATAAGGCGGAAAAGTGCGGAGATTTCGAGTATGCAGTGGTTCCGGATACGGATCATTCGTATACGGCAAAGGAAAAAGAGGCCGGAAAGCTCATTTTAGACTGGATCGAAAGAAAATACCGATAGAAGATATCGGAAGATATCGGTAGAAAAGAAAATATCCGTAAAAGCAAGGGGTGGAAAAGCAGAGTCCGGGAAGGATTCTGCTTTTTCCTTGCGAGAGAAGACTCCGCGGAAGCCTCTGCGCTCCTGTTTAATTCCTGTTTAAGATTTGCCCTTTCGGTATGATATAATAGGATCATCTGAAATAGGAGGTTTGCTCATGCTGATTAAGAAGCGGTTGGCGCGTTCCAATATTGCGATGTTTGTCATTCCGGTGACAGTGGCAGTGCTTCTGTTTGCGGTTGGATTGGCACTTGCGTTTTTCCTGCTGGAACAGGTCTATCTGCCGCGGCTTGGTGTGTCGCTGCAGGAGCTGCATCAGACCGGGGAACAAATCGAAAAGAGGCTTGCCGGACGGTGAGGGTCCGATTCTCGGAAGAGGGTTTTGCGGCGGCGGTATTGCAGATTTACCGAGATTGTCTGAGAAAAGCCGCGGAGGAGACGGCCGCATAAACCGGCAGCGGGCATTTACAGCAAAAGGGGATTTTAAATAACTTGAAGCGGGAAAAATAATTTTGTCAAAAAAACAAAAAAATTTCGCAAAAATAGTTGACAAATACCAAAATTGAAATATAATAGAACCGTAATGTAGAAAAAATAGTGCATACAGCGGTGCGCGAAGGCGCGGGGATGCTTATGCGGCGTGCAGTTTCTGCGCGGGCAGACTTGAGGAAAGGAGAAAGAGGACATGACATTTCGGAAGAACGGCATGATGAACATGATGGATATGTGCTGTATGGGAATGTGCATGTGTACTTTCACCGACAAGTTGATAAGCATGACTTAGCCGAAGCGGCTGCGCGGAGGTTGGGGTAAGGCTCATTTTGAGTGTACCTCACCGGAAAAATGATGATTACCATACAGGGTAACAATAGGGCAGACAGCTTTGAGTTGTCTGCTTTTTTTATCGCCCTGTGGGAGAAAAAGTGAAAGGACTTTCACTCCGGGATGATTTCCGGAGGAGCTAAGGAGGAAACAGGATGGCAATTTTAAAACTCGAAGGACTGACCAAGACCTTTGAGGGAAAGAAAGGCAGCATCAATGCGCTGACGGATATCAATATCGAGATTGAGGAAGGGGAAATCTTCGGTATCATCGGCATGAGCGGTGCCGGAAAGAGTACGCTGGTGCGATGTATCAATCTTTTGGAGAAACCGACAAGCGGAAATGTCGTGTTTGACGGAAAAGAGCTGACGACATTAAAAAAGAAAGATCTGGAAAGAGAACGCACACGGATTTCGATGATTTTCCAGCAGTTCAATCTGTTGATGCAGCGAACGGCACTCAAAAATGTCTGCTTCCCGCTGGAACTGGCCGGCGTGCCGCGAAAGGAAGCGGAGAAAAAGGCAAAGGAGCTTTTGGATCTGGTGGGACTTGCCGATCGGGCGGGCTCTTATCCGGTACAGCTTTCCGGAGGACAGAAGCAGCGAGTGGCGATTGCGAGAGCGCTGGCGACGGATCCGAAGGTGCTGCTCTGCGACGAGGCGACGAGTGCGCTGGATCCAAAGACAACGAGAGCGATCCTAGAACTTTTGAAGGATATCAACCGCAAGCTCGGGATTACCATTATCATTATTACGCATGAGATGAGCGTCGTGCAGAAAATCTGCGGGCGTGTGGCGGTAATTGACGGCGGGCAGATCGCAGAGATCGGAAACACTTCGGAGATCTTTGCCCGGCCGAAGTCGGAGGCGGCAAGAAGGCTTGTTTATCCGGACGGCCAGATGGAAGAGAAGTTCTCCGGCGGCAGCCTCTGGCGAATTGTATTCGACGAGAGGACTTCCCGTCAGCCGATTATTTCGAACATGATTTTGAAATTCGGCGAACCGGTGAATATCATTTATGCCAGCATGCAGGATATTGATGATTCGGCAGTCGGGCAGATGGTCATTCGGATGCCGGCCGATGATGACAAGGCATCGGAAATGATCAAATATCTGAAGAAGAATGAACTGAAAATCGAGGAGGTGAGAGAATAATGACAGAGATGATTTTACAGGGAATTTTCGAAACTCTTTATATGACGATCGTGTCCACGCTGATTGCTTATTTGATCGGGCTTCCTCTGGGCGTTATTCTCGTCATCAGCGACAGAAGCGGAATTAAACCGATGCCGACGCTGAACGCCGTAATCAGCTTCGTCGTAAATATTTTCCGGTCCATCCCATTTCTGATTCTTTTGGTGGCGATCATCCCGTTTACGCGGCTTGTAGTCGGGACGATGCTGGGATCGACCGCCGCGATTGTGCCGCTTACAGTGGCTGCGGCACCGTTTGTTGCGAGAATGGTGGAGACCTCGCTGAAGGAAGTAGACAGCGGTGTTGTCGAAGCAGCTGAGTCGATGGGCGCGAGTGTTTGGCAGATCATCCGGAAGGTCCTTTTGCCGGAGGCAAAGCCGTCACTGATTACCAACGCGACCGTAACGGTAATTACGGTGCTGGGGTATACGGCAATGGCGGGATTTACAGGCGGCGGCGGACTCGGTGATATTGCGACCCGTTACGGGCTTTATAAATTCGATACGGCTACGATGTGGCTTGTGGTATTGATCATCGTTGTGATCGTTCAGGTGCTCCAGGAGGTCGGTCTTCGGATCGCCAAGGTGACGGACAACCGGACAAGATGATCTGGGCGGCGGGAGGCCGACCGGTTACAGAAAATAAAGAAGAAGGAATGCAATTGCCCGCATTGGCGAGGAGAAAGAGAAAAAGTCGGAAAGCGGGCGTGCAGATAGAGTTGTTTTTAAAAATAAAATACCGGGAAGATCCGGGGAAAAGAGGTAAAAAATGAAGAAAAAAATTGTATCAATTGCATTAATCGCGGTTATTGCATTTGG
>CAKQWL010000161.1 GCA_934278965.1 uncultured Clostridia bacterium
TGCCTTGCGCAAGGGGGCGTGGTCCTACGTCAGACAATATTTCGGTGATATGGACAGCGAGGAAAATCAGCGGATCGACCGGGAGAATGTGGAAAGGATGGAGGCGCTCTTTCGCATTCGGCCGCAGGCAGTCGTCTGCGATCTGCATCCGAGGTATTTTTCGACCGCGTTTGCAGAGCGTTATGCCCGGGAGCGCGGCGGGCTTCCGCTTTTTCGCGTCCAGCATCATCACGCGCATATCGCTTCGGTCATGGCGGAGCATCATCTTGAGGAAACCGTTATCGGTGTTTCGATGGATGGCACCGGATACGGCACGGACGGCAGTATTTGGGGCGGAGAGTTTCTGGTTTGCCGCGGCGGGGAGTTCCTGCGGGCGGCGCATCTTGCACCGATTCGGATGATCGGAGGCGACGGCTCCATGAAAGAAGCGTGGAAGTCCGCGATGTGCTATCTGGAAGCGAGAGATGCGGAGGGAAAAGTGCAGGCGGCGGATGCTCCGCGCCCGGAAGGAAGCACCGACTTGCGGGAAGAGGCATGGGAAAGGCACGGGCACGCGGCCTCGATTGCGATGGACCTTTCGGAAATTTTTGACTATGCGGAGCGGCAGAGAACGATTTGTGACCGGAGTGAACTGGCGCTTGTACGGGCGGCGCTCCGAAATGAGGTAAATACGATTCGCAGCTCCTCCATGGGGCGGATGTTTGATGCCGCTGCAGCGCTGCTTGGAATTCAGGATCGAAATGATTATGAAGGACAGTGTGCGATTCTGTTGGAGGATGCCGCGGCAAGGGCCATTCGAAATCCCGGGGGTTCGGAGCGGGATGATCTGGCGCTTTTATTTCACGAGCGGACTGCCCGGATGATTTCCGAGGTTTGCTGCCGCATCCGGGATGGAAATATTCCCGGTTTGGAGCGGGAGGAGCAGAGCGGATACGGAGTTCGGACGGCGGTGCTTTCCGGCGGTGTTTTTCAGAATAAGATTTTAATGGAAAAGACACTGCGTCTGCTGCGTGAAGAGGGATTTACGGTTTATTATAATGTTTCGGTCAGTCCGAATGACGGCGGCATCGCGCTTGGACAAAATTATGCGGCATACTGCCGGATGCGGACTCTTCTTGAGAGAGCCGAAAACGAAAGAAAGAAGTAAAGAAAAAGAAGTGCGGAAAAAGAAGTAAGTAAAGCATACTGAAAATTGGAAAAAACGGCAAAAGAATAGGCCGGAACGCCGGGAGCGTTTCGGCTTATTTTATTTCTTGACACTTTTTTAACAAGAAATGAGCATTATCTTGCGCTGATTCGTTGACAAGTTTGTCGATTTCCTGATATAATTGACAGGCGTGTTTTCTGAAAAACTTAAATGTTTAATATACAGAAAATTATAAAAAATAACACGAAGGGACGGCTTTTCATGGAATTTGATTTGAAAAAGATCGATGAAATCATCGATACCTGCGGATGTGAATCAAAAAATCTGATCACAATCCTGCAGAATGTACAAGCAGAGCTGCGGTATCTCCCGAATGAAGTAATGGAACATATCGCGGATCGGATCGGCATCAGTGTTGCAA
>CAKQWL010000162.1 GCA_934278965.1 uncultured Clostridia bacterium
TCGGAGGATTTTGATATCATCGATCAACTGAGTTTTTTGGTCGAAAAGGGATCGTTCCACTGCATTATCGGGACGAGCGGATGTGGGAAAAGCACGATTTTTCGCCTGATCAACGGGCTCCTTCCGGCAAAGTCCGGCTGCATCCGCGTAGACGGAGCGGATATCAGAGGACAAAAAAATTATTGCGGCTATATGCCGCAGAAGGATCTTCTTTTTCCGTGGCGGACAGTCGGACAGAATCTGGCTCTTCCACTGGAAATCCGAGGGGGTCTTTCCAAAACGGCCATTCGGGAAGAGGTGGAGAATGCGCTTCTTGATGTCGGACTTTCTGGGTGTGCGGATAAGCAGCCGGGGGAATTGTCGGGCGGAATGCGCCAGCGTGCGGCGTTTGCCAGAACGATGCTGACGGGAAATGACTTGCTGCTTTTGGATGAACCTTTTTCGGCGTTGGATTTCCTGACGCGGATCTCGATGCAGGAATGGCTGCTCGCGCAGCATCGGAAGCATCATAAGACGATCCTTTTTATCACCCATGATGTCGAGGAAGCCATTTTCCTCTCGGACAGCGTTTTTGTCGTGGAAAGTACGCCGATCGCCTCTCTTCGGAAAGTAGAGGTCCCGGCAGAGCGGATGCGGACGAGAGAATGTCTGACCCGTCCGGAAATGGTTGCCCTCCGGGAATCCCTGATCGACGCGCTGAGAAAGCAGGTGGTTCTATGAAAAACCGAAATTTGAAGGGGAGAAGAGTGCAGAGCGCTAATCACGGGAATCTGCCTGCGCTGATCTTCTTATTCGTGTTTCTGGTCTTTTGGCAGCTTGGGGCTTCTGCGGTCAACGCGGCATATATTTTGCCGACGCCGGTTCAGATCCTGCAAAAGCTGTATGAGCTTCGGCAGGCGCTGTTTACAGTACACCTGCCTGCAACGATGGCGGTTACCGGGATCGGTCTTTTGATTTCCGTCGGCCTCGGTCTTCTTCTGGCAATCCTGATGGATGCGAATCCGGTGATGCAGAAATGCATTTATCCGGTAGTCGTTGCGTCACAGACCATTCCGACGACGGCGATCGCGCCGCTGTTCGTTCTTTGGTTCGGATACACGATCTGGAGTAAGGTGCTGGTGACGGTTCTTATCACATTTTTTCCGATTACGATCACCGTTTACGACGGACTGCGGTCGGCTAAGACGGAGATGGGCGAGCTGCTTTTGACATACGGCGCGGGCAGGAAGGATATCTTCCTGAAAATAAAAGTGCCGTGCGCGCTGCCGTACTTTTTCTCGGCGATCAAGATGGCGATCCCGATGAGTATCATCGGCGCGGCGATCGGTGAATGGCTCGGTTCACAGAGCGGTCTTGGGTATTTTTCCCGCCGCATGATGACGCAGCTGGACGGAGCGGGAGTATTTGCGCCGATTGTTCTCCTTTCGGTCTGCGCGATGCTGGGCTCGGTGCTGGTTGGATTTTTGGAAAAGAAAATCGTCAAGTGGAGAGGCGAATCCTAAGGGACTGCTCACGGAAAACAGAAACAATCCATCAAATCGAAATAGTAAATCAAAAAATTATAGAGAGCAATTAACAGAAAGGAAAAGGAAAGATGAAAAAAGTATCAATGGCAAAAAAAATTCTGGCGCTTATGCTGGCCCTTCTTTTGATGTGCGCTGCGCTGGCCGGGTGCGCTTCCGGGGGCGGCGATGCGGATGCAGAGCTTCGGGAGATGGATGTCGTGCTCGACTGGTATCCGAATGCGCTGCACGCATTCCTTTATACGGCAATCGAGAAGGGATATTATGAAGAAGAGGGCCTGAAGGTGAATATCCGCTTCCCGTCTAACGCGAACGATGCGATTTCGCTGGTCGCGGCGGGCAAGGCGGAAATCGGTCTTTATTATCAGCAGGATGTGATCCAGGCGAGAGCGGATCAGGATGTTCCGGTGAAATCGATCGGCGCAGTAGTGCAGGCTCCTCTGAACATCGTGCTTTCTCTGAAAGAAAAGGGGATCACTTCTCCGTCGGATCTGGTCGGAAAAACTGTCGGATATGCCGGGACCGAGCTGTCGGAGGCACTGGTTCGCAGCATTATGGAAAATGTGGGAGCCGATTTCAGCGATGTCAAGATGATTGATGTCGGTTTTGATCTGATGAGCTCGATGACAACCGGCAATGTTGATGCAACGATCGGGTGCTTGGTAAACCATGAAGTGCCGCAGATGGAGGAGGAAGGCTTTGAAGTAAACTGGTTTGACCTGGACGATTATGGCGTTCCGACCTATTATGAGGGCGTTTTCCTGGCCAATGACAAGATGATTGAAGAAGAGCCGGAGGTACTGGCGGCATTTCTGCGTGCGTCCGCAAAGGGATTCGCGGATATGAAGAACGATCCGGAGGAGGCTCTGTCGATTCTGCTTGCGAACCAGAACGAAGAAAATTTCCCGCTTTCGGAAACGGTGGAAAGGAAGAGCATGGAGACCCTGCTGCCGCTGATGGAAACCGAAAATGCGGCGTTCCTCTCGCAGTCGGATGAATGCTGGCAGGAGAATATCGATTGGATGAAGTCCCAGGGACTGATTGAAAATGATGTGACGCCGGATGATGTGCGGATCAATCTGGAATTCTAAAATTCTAATTCGAATCAGTGGGATTTCTGCGAAAAGCGAGCGGACGGTAAAGGTCGGCTCGCTTTTTCCGTGTCTTGCGGAAAAGGAGGGAATCCTGTATAATAAAACGGCAAACCCGTGAAATAAACGGAGAATGGACTAGGGCTGATAAAGAAGATAAAATCGAAAGCCTGAGAAAAGGAAACGGTGACAAGAGCTTATGAAAGAAAAATTCAACCCCAAGGGAAATCCGCGTCGAGTCCGACTTTTTATTATGTCCTTGAAGGAGCAGATGTTCCGAAAACACAACGGAACCTTTTTGCTCTATATGATTTTGAGGGCACTGGTGATTGTAACGGGAATCCTTGCCTTTGTCGGAAAACGGTACGAATCAGTGGCGATGTGCGTTCTGGTGCTGATCCTTTTCCTCGTGCCGAGCTTCCTCGAACGAAGACTGCGGTTTTCACTGCCGTCGACCTTTGAGAAAATCATCCTGCTTTTTATTTTTTCCGCCGAGATTTTGGGAGAGCTTCAATCCTTCTATCTGCGCTTTGCCTGGTGGGACACTATGCTGCACACCCTGAACGGATTTCTCTGTGCCGCGGTCGGGTTTGCGCTGGTTGATCTTTTGAACAATAATCCGAGCATCAAATTGTCACTCAGCCCGTTTTATCTTGCTGCGACGGCATTCTGCTTTTCTATGACGGTGGGGGTGATCTGGGAATTTTTTGAGTTTTCAATGGACCGTTTTCTGGGTCTCGATATGCAGAAAGATACGATCATTCACACGATCCGTTCCGTGAAGCTGAACCCGAGCGGTCAAAATGTCCCGTATGTGATCAAGGGGATCCAAAATACGGCGGTGAACGGGGAGCTTCTCGCGATAGACGGCTATCTGGATATCGGACTGATCGACACGATGAAGGATCTGATGGTCAATTTTGTGGGCGCGGTCGTTTTCAGCGTGATCGGTTACTGTTATGTAAAAAGCCGCGGAAAAAATCGTTTTGCGAGCCGCTTTATCCCTGTGCGGAATCCGGAAGAAGGGGACGCACTCCAGCAGGAAGAGTAGAAAATAAGAGGAACAAAACAATCGTCAGAGAAAAAGAAAAGAAGCCCTCGGCAGGTTCAAGCTGTGCCGGGGGCTTCTCTGCGGTTAGCGTTCGCTGTGATACGGACTGCTCAGATATTCCTCCATAATCCGACAGGATGCCGAAGCGCCGATTCGGTCGGCACCGGCTTCGATCATATCAAGACAAGTGCGAAGGTCCCGAATTCCGCCGGAGGCTTTGACCTGTGCCAGATTGCCGACGGTCTTCCGCATCAGTGCGACATGGTGGGCAGTGGCCCCTCCGCTGCTGAATCCGGTCGAGGTTTTGACGAATTCCGCTCCGGCGGAGACAGCGAGCTCGCAGGCGCGAACGATCTCCTCATCGGTCAAAAGGCAGGTCTCAAGGATGACCTTTACAGCGGCGCCGTACTCATCCGCACAGCCGACAACGCCGCAGATCTCGTCGAGGACATCGTCAAAACGACCTTCCTTCAGTGCTCCCACATTGAGAACCATATCGATCTCGGAAGCACCGTTCGCACAGCAGTCGTTGGTCTCAAAAATCTTGGCTTCGGCGGACATGGCTCCGAGAGGAAAGCCGACAACCGCCGCAACTTTTACATCGGTTCCGGACAGCTCTTCGCAGGCGAGCCGGACATAGCATCCGTTTACACAAACCGAGTAAAACTGATACTCTGCCGCTTCACGGCAAAGCTTCCGGATATCCTTGCTTTCGGCATCCGGTTTCAAACAGGTATGGTCAAAATATTGATTTAATTTTTTCATAAGGGCTATTCTCCTTTGTATAGATAAACAGGATGGTTGTTGTCATCCTTCACCGTTCGCAGGATACGCAGATTCTCGATAGCGAAAATCAAAAGGCAAGAATGAGAAGAATCTGGTCGTCAAACAGATAGATATCGTAAAGACGGCTTTCGCGATAGGAGGAAAGCTCGGATTCGTGTGCTGCGTAATCGGCAAGCGCTGCAGAGGTGAATTCCGCCGGTGCGAGAACCGTCTCCTCCGAATCTCCGTCAAAGCGGTAGGTTGTGCGCGCCTCCTCCGGCATGTGCACAAGGTACAACTTGTTTCGGTCAGCAATATAATATCCGTTTTCCGCACTGCTGTCCGCGACATACTCTTTTGCGGCAACGGCAATTTCACGGATGCTGCCGTCTTCCTCCGTCTTGAAGTCGATCGTCCCGAACACATGCTCCGCACCGTCGCGAAGAAGCTGATCGGCATATTCCCCTCTGAGATAATCCGCCGTAATGTCCGGCTCGTCAATCGTGCCGCCGCTCCGGTCGGAGCTGCAGGATGCGCAGAAGAGCATCGCGAGCGTAAGGAAAAACAGAAAAGTGAGCGCCGATGTTCTGCGGGCGGTTTTATTTTTCTGCGGACGTTTTTTCTTCATGCGGATTCCTCCTTTGCCTGCCGGTTTTCTGCCGGAATTTTCACACACTGATATTACTTAAACGATCATATCATAAATTTGTTCCGCCCATGTGCAAAACGGGGAACTGTAACAGAAATGTAAGAATGACGGTGCCGCACCAAGCCAAGGAAATGCGCATATATTATGGCAGGGAGAAATATTATATCCTTTCAAGAAAAAGTGAGGTTGATCAATATGGCAAAAGCATCATGTACACAAACCCGCGGACCGGCGCTTTGCAGCGTGTGCGGGCCGAATGTCAATACAAGTGATCTGAATTTCAGCGCACGGGAAGCCAATCTGGTATATATGGATAAAGTCTACTCCTACAATCAGGCCACGGCGTGCCCGATTTTGGCGTCCGTCACAACCGACACCAACTGGACAACGGAATTGGTGCTGGAAAGTCTTCCGGGCGGCTGCAGACCGCCGGGAGGCTGTGGCTGCGGAAACCCTCCGGTGGGCGGCTGCGGATGCGGGGGCGGTGTGCCGAACATGGTTTGCTGCTGCGGAACCGGAAATAATTCCGGATTCACCCTTACATCGGATGCGGTCTTTACCGTGACGAGAAGCTATGTCCTCGTGCAGAGCCTGGAACAAAATGCGGGCGTACTGACGGCGGCAAATGTGACGGTGGACGGAATCGCGGTAGACAGCCTGACACAGAGCGGCAGCCGTTATACGGCGGAAACGGCCAATGTGGTCAGCACGACCGCAAGAGAAAGATGCAGCGATCTGGGACTTCCGTCGAAGCACTTCTTCCTGATCAACGCGCCGGGACCGTGGCAGCTTACGGCAACCATCGTTCTGGAGGGAACGGTGAACACAGGAGGAAAAACCTGCTGCTTCCAGGCAAAATTCAAGACACCGACGGCGACCCTTCCGGTGACGGGTGCTTCGACGATTGCAATTCCGAAGCTCGCTCTCCCGTGTACGGTGAACGGAGTCAGTCCGACCATCAATTTCAGCACAAGCGGCATCGTTCATGTCCTGAATCCGACGATTACGGCAACCTGTGCAGACGGAAACTGCACCATCGCACTGACCGGCTCTCTGGCAGTACAGCCGCAGATCCATGCGGAGGTCGTAAGAAGGACACTGTTCTGTCTGGACGCCTGCGAGGGAATGCTGCCGTGTGACGGAACGGAAGCGGCGTATGAGCTGGACAATGACGATGACTGTGAGTGGCCGCCGGCTCCTGCGTGCAGCTGCGGCACTGCGCCGACACCGGCAAACGATGCGGCATTATGTGACAGAAGCCCTGCATGCAGCTTTGAAAAAGAGGATTGCGGCTGCGGCTGCAGCGGGTCGCAGTCTAACCTGACACCGGCGCTTCCGGATCGTTTCCAGTGGAACGGATGCAACGGCTGCAGCTGGTAAAACAGCATATTTCGGAGAGAACTCCCGTTCGCGCACAAAATGTTGTGGACGGGAGTTTTTTATTCAAAAATATGGAAAAGCAGAAAAGAAAATATGGTTTACCTTTCCCAAAAAAACCGTATTTTTGCTTGAAAAGTGGAGGAAAGTGGTTTATAGTGGAACTACCAATAAATTTTAGATTGGAGTCGTATCCCTATGTTCATGAGCAAATACTTCAATTCCATCGATGCCAAGAACAGAATGATCGTTCCTGCCAAGTACAGGGACGAGCTCGGGTATCGCTGTGTCGTGACAAAGGGAATCGACAAATGCCTTTATGTCTATCCGATGGATGAGTGGGAACGCTTCATGAAGAAGCTGTCGGCGCTCCCTTCTGCCGATCCGAATGCGAGAGCATTTATCCGGCATTTTTACGCGAATGCGGTAGAATGCGAGATGGACAGGCAGGGTCGGTTGACACTTCCGCAGGAGCTGCGGGAGTACGCCGGGATTGACAAGGAACTGGTCACTGTCGGAATTCTGGACAAGATTGAAGTCTGGGGCAGAGAGGTATGGGATGATGAGCAGGAAGGTCCGCAGCAGCTTGCGCCGGCCGATTTCGCCCGTAAGATGGCGGAATACGGGATTTAACGGAGGGCTGCGGCATGGAATTCAAACATACATCTGTACTTTTGAAAGAATGGATTGAGGGACTTTCCGTCCGTCCGGACGGCATTTATGTCGACGGAACGATCGGAGGCGGCGGACATGCCTCCGCGGTCTGCAATCTATTATCGGAAAAGGGACTCCTGATCGGAATCGATCGGGATCGGGACGCACTTTCCGCTGCGAAGGAGCGGCTTTCCGGTTATTCCTGCCGCAAGATTTTCGTGCAGGACAACTATGCGCAGATCAAAAGGGTGCTGGAAGAGCAGGGAATCGACGGGATCGACGGAGCGCTTCTGGACCTGGGGGTCTCTTCGTTTCAGTTGGATAACCGAGAGCGGGGATTTTCCTATATGCAGAAATCACCGCTGGATATGCGGATGAGTCAGGATGATTCTTTCAGTGCCTATGATGTGGTCAACGGCTATAGCGAGGAGCAGCTCTGCACGGTCATTCGAAAATACGGAGAGGAACGCTGGGCGGCGCGCATTGCCGCTTTTATTGTCCGCGCACGGGAGAAAAAGCCGATTGAGGACACGGAGGAGCTGACCGAAATTATTAAGAGCGCGATACCGGCTTCGAAGCGGCGGGAAGGCCCACATCCGGCGAAGCGTACTTTTCAGGCGATTCGGATCGAGGTCAACGATGAACTCGGTGGCTTGACGGAAGCGGTATCCGCGTTTTGCGATGTGCTTCGTCCGGGAGGGCGGCTGGCTATCATCACCTTCCATTCGCTCGAGGATCGGATTGTCAAAGAGATCTTCGCGAAAAGAGCCAACCCGTGTACCTGCCCGAAGGATTTTCCGGTGTGTGTATGCGGAAAGAAGGCGGATATCCGAAAGGTGACCGGGAAACCGATCGTGCCGACCGCAGAGGAAATTGAGATGAATCCGCGCGCGCGGAGCGCAAAACTGCGCATTGCGGAAAAGATATAAGTCAGGTGTCAGAGGAGAAGGTCATATGATGACAGCAGAAAAGTGGATGGAATATCGGGAATCCTACAAGCGGTACGGGGTCGATCTTGCACCGCAGCAGGTACGCATCCGGAAAGAGAAGGAACGGAGCGGACTTTCCGCGCAGGATAAAGCACGGGTCCTGATGCTGACAATACTGACCGGACTTTTGTGCATCGGCGTGATCATCGCGACCGCGTATGCCGCGCAGCTGCAGTACGACATCAACACCATCATCAGTAAAAATACAGAAATTGAGGGAGAGATCCAGAATCTCAATGTTGCGCTGAAAAAGGAAACGAATATTGCTGCAATCGAGGAGAAGGCAATCGGGGAGCTTGGCATGGTCTACCCGCTGGCCGGGCAGATTGTTTATCTGCAAGGGGAACAGGAGACGCCGAAGGACTTCGCGATGCTGCTGAAGGATCAGGCATATAATTAAGATCCGGTCCATATACTGGTTTCAGGATCAAAAACTGCATATAGAAAGG
>CAKQWL010000163.1 GCA_934278965.1 uncultured Clostridia bacterium
CGGCGGAGATGTTCCAGCGGAAAAAACGGGGTCATAATCTTGGCATAACCGGTATCCAGCAGAATAATATTTTCCGCAAATGCCGGAAGCGCATACTGCTGACAAACTTTCAGATTGAGTTTATCCCGGTGGATTTCCTCTTTCGGCAGCGGGATCACCGCCACACCGGTTTCATCCAATTTCCGTCGGATTTCGTCGGAAAGCGACTCCTTGACCAATTTCCCGGAGCCGCTGAATGCACCGAATGCACCATCCAAGCGCCGTCCCATGATATCGGTATTTCCGGCCTTCTGTGTAATGCTGACACGCGGGCCGAAGGCCGGGCAGCGGAGAACGCACATGGAACAGCCGTTTCCGTAGGCCAGGCAGTTTCCCATCGGCCCGGTCGAACCGGTGCACTCGATAAAGACATCGCCCGAAACAACGCTCCCGTCCGCCAGTGTCAGGCTTTCCAAATGCCTGGTATCCCCCACCCGCACGACGGTGCAGTCTGTCGCGCGCGCAATCATCCGAATTTCGATCCCGGCCTCCTGAAGCAGGCGGCGCACTTCGGGTTCTGTCCGCACCACATCATAAAGGCTCGCGTGCCGATGCCCCGGGAAGTCGACATTGATATGCCGCGAGCACCGGTCAGTGATCGCGAAAAGCTCCCCCGCACCCAATGCAATATTCTCCTCGGCGGCTGTAAATCTTCCGTTATTCCGCATAATGCCGCCGACATTTCCCAGTCCGAGAAGCAAATCTGTTTTTTCGAGAAGCACTACCTCCGCACCGGCCTTTCGCGCCGCGAGAGCGGCGGCGCATCCGGACCATCCGCCCCCGATTACTACTGCCTTATACAACGATAAAACCCTCCCATTCTTTTTACTGCGTTTCAATCTATACAGTATATGAATGAAAGGGTTTTTCGGTTCTGCATCCTCTTCGAGGCACGAAAACTTTCTTAAACCATCTTTTCCGGATTTACAGTAAGTTCAAACTCCTCTCCGGTAAGATATCCGAGAGCAACGACGGCCTCCTTCAGGGTAATATTTTCCCGATAGGCCATTTTGGCCACCTCTGCCGCTTTTTCATAACCGATTTTCGGGTTGAGCGCGGTTACAAGCATCAATGATTTCTCCAGATTCTCCCGAATTTTCTCACGGTTTGGCAGAATGCCCGACACACAATTTTTCCGGAAAGAAATCATGGCATCCGTAAGAAGTCTCACCGATTGGAGATAATTATAGATGAGGACCGGCATGAAAACGTTCAACTGGAAATTGCCCTGCGACGCGGCGATGCCGATTGCAGCATCGTTGCCGAGCACCTGCACGGCAACCATCGTCACCGCTTCGCACTGTGTCGGATTGACCTTTCCCGGCATGATCGAGCTTCCCGGTTCGTTTTCCGGAATGTGAAGCTCCCCGATGCCGCATCGCGGTCCGCTCGCGAGAAATCGAATATCATTCGCGATTTTTAAGAGATCCGCCGCCAGTGCCTTGAGCGCCCCGTGTGAAAAAACAATCGCATCCTTTGCCGTGAGCGCATGAAATTTATTCTCCGCGCTTCGAAACGGATAACCCGTCAGCTCCGCGATCTTTTCCGCGGCTTTTTCCGCAAATCCTTCCGGCGCATTCAGTCCGGTACCGACAGCCGTTCCGCCGAGCGCAAGGGCCAAAAGGCCTTTTTCGGCGTCCTTCAGCATGCTTTGGCATTCGGACAGCATTGCCGAAAAAGCGGAGATTTCCTGACCGAGCGTCAGCGGCGTCGCATCTTGAAGATGCGTTCTCCCCGTTTTGATAATATCCCGATACGCATGGGACAGCCGTTCAAATTCCCCTTGCAGCTCGTCCAAAGCCGGCAGAAGTTTTTCTTCCGTTTCAACGACCGCCGCAATATGCATTGCCGTCGGGAAGGTATCATTGGAACTCTGCGAGCGATTGACATCATCATTCGGATGAATCGCAAGACCGGAAATCTCCGAAGCACGGCGTGCCGCCACCTCGTTGACATTCATGTTGGACTGCGTCCCGCTTCCGGTCTGCCATACCGCAAGCGGAAAGTTTCCCTCCAGCTTTCCCTCCAAAATCTCATCGCAGGCGGATACAATCGCCTGCGCTTTCTCTTCCGGAAGGACTCCGAGTTCTGCGTTCACAAGCGCCGCCGCCTTTTTCAAAACGGCAAAGCTTCGGATCACCTCCGGCGGCATTTTTTCGGTTCCGATCCGAAAATTTTCAAAGCTCCGCTGCGTCTGCGCACCCCAGTACCGATCTTCCGGCACCAGAACCTTCCCCATCGTATCATGCTCTTCTCTGTAATTCATCTGCCGTTCTCCTTATCCTTGTTTTTCTGCTCGTTTTCAGGCCGGATTCCGCGCCTGCCGCTGTTTACCTGTTTACCTTTTATATCCGGTTCAGACCGAGACGGACCGCTTCCTTGGCGACCGCCTCTGCGATCGCTTCCGCCGCCCGCGGATCAAATGCATTCGGCAGCACATACTCCGGTGAAAGTTCTTCCGGCGCAATGACATCCGCCAGCGCCTTTGCCGCTGCTTCCTTCATAGAGTCGGTCACTCGCTTCGCCCGCACCGAGAGCAAACCCTTAAAGACCCCTGGGAAGGCCAAAACATTATTGACCTGATTCGGGAAATCGCTTCTGCCGGTCCCGACAACCGCGGCTCCTGCTGCCTTCGCCTCATCCGGCAAGATCTCCGGTACCGGATTGGCCATGGCAAAGACGATAGGATCCTTTTTCATGGAACGTACCATTTCCTGTGTGACCATGCCCGGTCGGGAAACTCCGACGAAAATATCCGCCCCAACCAGTGCATCAGCAAGGCTTCCTTTCATTCCCTCCGGATTCGTAACGCGGCACATTTCTTCCTGCATAAAATTATTGGACGGCGCCCCGCTGTAAACAATCCCGTCCCGATCGCAGAGGATCACACTGCCGAATCCCATTTGCAGGATGAGTTTCGCGATCGATATTCCGGCGGCACCTGCTCCGTTTATAACAATCCGGAGTCCTCCCATCGCTCTGCCGGTCACGCGTACAGCATTTAGAAGTGCGGCGGCGACGATGATAGCCGTACCGTGCTGATCGTCATGAAACACCGGAATATCACATTTTTCCTTCAGCGCTTCCTCTATTTCAAAGCAGCGCGGCGCGGAAATATCCTCCAGATTGATTCCGCCGAAGCTCTTGGAAATATTCACGACAGTTGCAACGATCTCTTCCGGATCTTTTGAGTCGATACAAATCGGGAATGCGTCGATCCCTGCAAATCGCTTAAACAGTGCGCATTTTCCTTCCATTACCGGCATGCCGGCGGCCGGTCCGATATCACCGAGTCCCAGCACCGCAGTCCCATCCGTGATCACTGCAACAAGATTCCCCTTTCGTGTATATTCATAAGCCAGTTCCTCGTTCTCGGCAATCTCAAGGCATGGCTCGGCAACCCCCGGAGTGTAGGCAATCGCCAGATCCTCCATGGTTTCGATCTTCGCCCGAGTGATAACTTCGATTTTTCCTTTCCACTCCCGATGCTTTTCGATTGCCTTAGACTTTTTCTCTTCTGTCATGTTTTCTTCTCCCTTTCCGGCTTCATCCGTTTTTTGTTTCGTTCAACGCCGCGGTCTTCTCTTCAAATAAAACCGGCGGCGAGGATCCTCGCATTGCTTCTGTTTTACTGCAATCCTGCCGCCCGAATCTCGGTCTATTCTATGAATTATTATACAAAATCCCGACTTGTTTGTCAAAAATGCCTGCTTCCCGGTTCGGCGGCACCGTCCCACGATCCGCGAACCCGTCCGCCGAGGGGGATGTGATTCCGGCCAAACCACCGCCCGGACAT